>JAAFHN010000146.1 GCA_013298415.1 Comamonadaceae bacterium | reverse complement strand
CGAGACCACGCTTACGCCTGAAGAAAAGCTGCTCCGCGCGATCTTCGGTGAAAAAGCAAGCGATGTGAAAGACACGTCATTGCGCGTGGATCAGGGCTCGCAAGGCACCGTGATCGACGTGCAAGTGTTCACCCGCGAAGGCATCCAGCGCGATAAGCGTGCTCAGCAAATCATCGACGATGAACTGAAGCGCTTCCGCCTCGATTTGAACGACCAGCTCCGCATCGTGGAGGCCGACGCGTTTGATCGCATCGAGAAATTGCTCAATGGGCAGGCTGCCAACGGCGGCCCGAACAAGCTGGCCAAAGGCAGCAAGATCGACAAGGCTTATCTGACCAGTGTGGACAAGTTCCACTGGTTTGATATCCGACCCAGCGATGAGACGGTGGCGCAACAGTTGGAGTCCATCAAAAATTCGATGGATCAAACCCGCCACAGCTTTGACCTGGCGTTTGAAGAAAAGCGCAAGAAGCTCACGCAAGGCGATGAACTGCCTGCGGGCGTGCTCAAAATGGTCAAGGTGTACTTGGCTGTGAAGCGCCGCTTGCAGCCCGGTGACAAGATGGCTGGCCGCCACGGTAACAAGGGTGTGGTCTCCAAAATCGTGCCCGTGGAAGACATGCCCTACATGGCTGACGGCACACCGTGCGACATCGTGCTCAACCCACTGGGCGTGCCTTCGCGCATGAACGTGGGCCAGGTGCTCGAAGTGCATTTGGGTTGGGCTGGCAAGGGCATTGGCCAGCGCATCGGCGATCTGCTGCAAGCCGAAGCCAAAGTGGCCGAAGTGCGCAAATTCTTGGAGAACTTCTATGCCACCGGCTCCGGTCGCAAAGAAGACTTGGCCTCTTTCTCCGACAGCCAAGTGCTGGAGATGGCTGCCAATCTGGCCAAAGGCACCACCTTTGCCACGCCGGTGTTTGACGGCGCTTCGGAAGAAGAGATTCGCAACATGCTGAAGCTCGCTTATCCGGACGACATCGCGAAAGCCAAGGGCCTGTCTGCCACGCGCACGCAAGCCTATCTGCACGATGGCCGCACCGGTGACCGCTTCGAGCGCTTGACAACCGTAGGCTACATGCACGTGCTCAAGCTCCACCACTTGGTAGACGACAAGATGCACGCTCGCTCCACTGGGCCATACAGCTTGGTCACGCAGCAGCCGCTCGGCGGCAAAGCGCAATTCGGCGGCCAGCGCTTCGGCGAGATGGAAGTGTGGGCGCTGAAAGCCTACGGCGCTTCCTACACCTTGCAGGAGATGCTGACGGTGAAGTCCGACGACGTGGTGGGTCGCACCAAGGTGTACGAAAACATCGTCAAGGGCGATCACGCCATCCAAGCGGGCATGCCCGAGTCGTTCAATGTGCTGGTCAAAGAGATTCGCTCTTTGGGCATCGACATCGAACTCGAACGTAACTGAAACCAGATAAGGAACACACCATGAAATCCTTGATGGACCTCTTCAAACAGTTCACGCCGGATGAGCATTTCGACGCCATCCGCATCGGCATCGCTTCGCCTGAGAAGATCCGCTCGTGGTCTTTCGGCGAGGTGAAAAAACCCGAAACGATCAACTACCGCACCTTCAAGCCTGAGCGCGATGGCCTTTTCTGCGCCAAGATTTTTGGCCCGATCAAAGATTACGAATGCTTGTGCGGCAAATACAAGCGCCTGAAGCACCGTGGCGTGATTTGCGAAAAGTGCGGCGTTGAAGTCACGCAAACCAAAGTGCGTCGCGAGCGCATGGGCCACATCGATTTGGCCGCGCCCTGCGCCCACATTTGGTTCCTGAAGTCCTTGCCCAGCCGTTTGGGCCTGGTGCTCGACATGACGCTGCGCGACATCGAGCGCGTGCTGTACTTTGAAGCGTATGTGGTGACTGATTCCGGCATGACGCCCTTGAAAAAGGGCTCGATCATGAGCGAAGACGACTACGACGCGAAGTTTCGCGAGTTTGGCGACGAGTTCACGGCCAAGATGGGCGCAGAAGGCATCAAAGACCTGCTGCAAGCCATCGAACTCGATACCGAAATCGAAAAGCTGCGCAATGACTTGACAGGCTCTGAGCTCAAGGTCAAGAAAAACGCCAAGCGTTTGAAGATGCTGGAAGCGTTCAAAAAGTCAGGCATGAAGCCCGGCTGGATGATCATGGAAGTGCTGCCGGTGCTGCCACCCGATCTGCGCCCGCTGGTGCCGCTGGATGGTGGGCGCTTTGCCACTTCCGATCTGAACGATCTCTATCGCCGCGTGATCAACCGCAACAGCCGCCTGCGCCGTTTGCTGGAATTGAAAGCGCCTGAAATCATTGCGCGCAACGAAAAGCGCATGCTGCAAGAGTCGGTTGACTCCTTGCTTGACAACGGCCGCCGTGGCAAAGCCATGACGGGCGCCAACAAGCGCGCACTCAAGTCGCTGGCCGACATGATCAAAGGCAAGAGCGGCCGCTTCCGCCAAAACTTGCTGGGCAAGCGCGTGGACTACTCGGGCCGCTCTGTAATCACCGTAGGCCCCACGCTCAAGCTGCACCAGTGCGGTTTGCCGAAGCTGATGGCGCTTGAACTCTTCAAGCCCTTCATCTTCTCGCGCCTCGAAGCCATGGGCATCGCCACCACCATCAAGGCCGCGAAGAAGGAAGTGGAAGCGGGCACACCCATCGTGTGGGATTTGCTTGAAGAAGTGATCAAAGAGCACCCCGTGCTCTTGAACCGCGCGCCCACCCTGCACCGTTTGGGCATCCAAGCTTTCGAGCCGATCCTGATCGAAGGCAAGGCCATCCAGTTGCACCCGCTCGTTTGCTCGGCTTTCAACGCCGACTTCGACGGCGACCAAATGGCTGTGCACATTCCGCTGAGCGTGGAAGCCCAGATGGAAGCCCGCGCGCTGATGTTGGCCTCGAACAACGTGCTCTTCCCTGCTTCAGGCGAGCCATCGATCGTGCCTTCACAAGACGTGGTGCTGGGCCTGTACTACACCACTCGCGATCGCATCAACGCCAAAGGCGAGGGCATGGTGTTTTCGGATGTGGGCGAGGTGATCCGCGCGTTGGATGCCGAGCAAGTGGAGCTCACCGCCAAGGTGAGCGTGCGCTTGACCGAGCACAGCAAAGACAAGGTCACGGGCGAATGGACCTCCAGCACCAGCCTGGTGGCCACCACCGTCGGCCGCGCACTGTTGTCCGAAATCCTGCCCAAGGGTTTGCCGTTTGCCAACATCAACAAGGCCTTGAAAAAGAAAGAAATTTCTAAGCTCATCAATGTCTCGTTCCGCAAGTGCGGTTTGAAAGAAACCGTGGTCTTTGCCGACAAGCTGCTGCAAAGCGGCTTCAAGCTAGCCACCAAGGCAGGCATCTCGATTGCCATCGACGACATGCTCGTGCCTAAAGAAAAGGGCGCCATCATCGAGCGCGCCGAAAAAGAGGTCAAAGAGATCGAGCAGCAATACGTCTCGGGCTTGGTGACTTCTGGCGAGCGCTACAACAAGGTGGTGGACATCTGGGGCAAGGCCGGCGACGAAGTCTCCAAGGTCATGATGGCCCAGCTCGCCAAGGAAAAGGTGATTGACCGCCACGGCAACGAGGTGGAGCAAGAGTCGTTCAATTCCATCTACATGATGGCCGACTCGGGCGCGCGCGGCTCTGCCGCCCAGATTCGCCAGTTGGCCGGCATGCGCGGCCTGATGGCCAAGCCCGATGGCTCCATCATCGAGACGCCCATCACCGCCAACTTCCGCGAGGGGTTGAACGTGTTGCAGTACTTCATCTCCACGCACGGCGCTCGCAAGGGCCTGGCAGATACGGCGCTGAAAACCGCCAACTCTGGCTACCTCACCCGTCGCTTGGTCGATGTGACGCAAGACCTCGTGATCATCGAAGACGACTGCGGCACCCACAACGGCCAAGTGATGCGCGCCAAGGTGGAAGGTGGTGAAGTGATCGAAAGCTTGCGTGACCGCATCTTGGGTCGCACTGCTGCCGACGACGTGATTCACCCGGAAACCCGCGCGGTGATCGTGCCCGCTGGCGAGATGCTGGATGAAGACCTGATCGACGTGCTGGAAGCCGCAGGCGTGGACGAAGTGCGCGTGCGCACGGCGCTGCACTGCGAAACCCGCTTTGGCCTTTGCGCCAAGTGCTACGGCCGCGATCTGGGCCGTGGCGGCTTGATCAATGTGGGCGAGGCAGTCGGCGTGATCGCTGCCCAGTCGATTGGCGAGCCAGGCACCCAGCTCACGATGCGCACCTTCCACATCGGTGGTGCAGCATCGCGCGCGGCAGTTGCCAGCAGCGTGGAAGCACGCAGCGCAGGCCACATTGGCTTCAATGCCACCATGCGCTACGTGACCAACACCAAGAAGGAATTGGTGGTGATTTCCCGCTCAGGCGAAATCATCATTGCCGACGACAACGGCCGCGAGCGCGAGCGCCACAAAGTGCCTTACGGCGCAGTGTTGGCCATCAAGGCCGATCAATCCATCAAAGCCGGCACGGTGCTGGCCAACTGGGATCCGCTCACCCGCCCCATCATCACGGAATTCGCCGGCCAGGTGAAATTCGAGAACGTGGAAGAAGGCGTGACGGTTGCCAAGCAGCTGGATGAGGTGACGGGCTTGAGCACCCTCGTGGTGATCGATCCGAAGCGCCGTGGGTCTGCCAAGGTGATTCGCCCTCAGGTGAAACTGATCGACGCTTCCGGCAACGAAGTGAAGATCCCCGGCACCGACCACTCGGTGACCATCGGCTTCCAAGTGGGCGCGCTGATCCAAGTGCGCGACGCACAAGACGTGGGCCCCGGCGAGGTGCTCGCCCGTATTCCGGTGGAAGGCCAGAAAACGCGCGACATCACGGGTGGCTTGCCGCGCGTGGCCGAACTGTTTGAAGCCCGCACACCCAAAGACAAGGGCTTGCTTGCTGAGCACACCGGCACCGTATCGTTTGGTAAGGAAACCAAGGGCAAGGTGCGCATGCAAATCACCGATCCCGATGGCACGGTGTGGGAAGAGCTCGTGCCCAAAGAGAAAAACATCGTCGTCCATGAAGGCCAAGTGGTCAACAAGGGCGAAACGGTGGTGGACGGCGCTGCCGACCCGCAAGACATCTTGCGCCTCTTGGGCATCGAAGAACTCGCGCACTACATCGTGGAAGAGGTGCAAGACGTGTACCGCTTGCAAGGCGTGAAGATCAACGACAAACACATCGAATTGATCGTGCGCCAGATGCTGCGCCGCGTGGTGGTGGAAAACGCTGGCGACAGCAACTACATCGCCGGCGAGCAGGTGGAGCGCAGCGAAATCTTGAACACCAACGACGCCCTGCGCGCCGCTGGCAAGCTGCCCACCACCTACACCAACTTGCTGCTCGGTATCACCAAGGCATCGCTGTCCACCGATTCCTTCATCTCCGCCGCGTCGTTCCAAGAAACCACGCGCGTGCTCACCGAGGCTGCCATCATGGGCAAGCGCGACGAGCTGCGTGGCCTGAAGGAAAACGTGATCGTGGGCCGATTGATCCCTGCTGGTACCGGCATGGCCTACCACGATGCCCGCAAGGTGAAAGAAGCCATGGACGAAGAAGAGCGCAAGCGCATCTCTGATTCGGAAGCGGCTGAACTTGCCGAAGTGCAAGAAGCCAAGGCCGCAGCGGCCGAAGCTGCGGAGTAAAAACCCTGCGCCGAAGGGCGCAGCGTGTTGCCCCAAACAATGCCCACAGCATCTCGGATGCTGTGGGCATTTGTCTTTATTGGCTCGCTGATGAGCAACCCGCCAGGGTTCAGGTCTCCCATTTTGCATTCTCCAGGCGTTTGATGTAGCGTTGCCCGATGGTCAGACCCCTGCGAATTGAATACCCGGGCGCGGTGTATCACGTCACCTCGCGTGGCGACAGGCGTGAGCCCATTGCCAAAGACGAATTCGACCGCGATGCCTTCATGCAGATCCTGGGCCAAGCGCTGGAGCGCTTTGACGCCTATGCGCTGGCCTACTGCCTCATGGGCAACCATTACCACCTGGTGATCTGCACTCGCCAAGCGAATTTGTCGCGCCTCATGCGCCACATCAATGGCGTGTACACCCAAGCCTTCAACCGCCGCCATCAACTCAGCGGCCATTTGTTCCAGGGCAGATTCAAAGCCATCTTGGTGGATACCGACAGCTATCTTTTGGAAGTGTGTCGCTATGTCGATCTCAACCCCGTACGGGCACAAATGGTGGAAAGCCCCGATGCCTACGCCTGGAGCAGCAACACGGCCCTGGCCGGCTTGGCAAACGCCCCCACTTGGCTGCGAGTGGCGCAACTCCACGAACAAATCGCGCCCGGGCAAAGCCCGCAGCAGCAATGCGAGACATACGCTGAATTTGTGGCGCAGGGCAAAGGCAATGAAAGCAAGAAGCAACGCAATCAAAACATCATCGATGCGTTCTACATAGGCGACCACACTCAAACCACCATTGCCGCCGCCTCCAAGGTATGCAGATCAACCGTGAGCCGGGTGATTAAGGGGCATGAAAATGACAAAGGAGTATGCAAGTGAGCAGTCTCAGGTGGGAAATGGGAGACCTGACCGTTCGCAGTAACAGCGATGAATCTAGCGGGTTGAAGTCCCGCCTGGGGAGTTGTCCGTACGCCCCAGTAGCATGAGGAAGCGGCGGCGTGGTAACACGCGGTCGTGAGTTTCCAAA
>JAAFHN010000036.1 GCA_013298415.1 Comamonadaceae bacterium | reverse complement strand
CTGCCACCCAGCGCGCGGCCTGTTGCATCTGAAGCGATGTCGCTCACGCCCACGCCCGGCAAGAGCACTTGCGAAGACGTAGCCGCGTTGCTGGGTTTGCCCTTGCAGCGCACGGTGAAATCCATCGTGCTCGCCACAGAAAAACTCAACGACAAAGGCGAAGTGATCGGCTCCAAGATTTGGCTGCTGCTGCTGCGCGGCGACCATTCGCTCAATGAAGTGAAAGCGGGCAAATTAAAAGGCCTGGACAAAGGCTTTCGCTTTGCCTCGGAAGCCGAGATCGTTGAGCACTTCGGCACGCCGCCAGGCTACTTGGGGCCGATCAACTTAAAGAAGCCGGTTGCCATCGTGGCCGACCGTGAGGTCAACGCCATGGCCGATTGGGTGTGTGGAGCCAATCAAGCCGATCACCACATCACGGGTGTGAATTGGGGCCGCGATTTGCCCGAGCCGCATGTGGTGGCCGACATTCGCAACGTGCTTGCAGGCGACCCATCGCCCGATGGCAAAGGCCCGCTTGCCATCGAGCGCGGCATCGAAATTGGCCATGTGTTCTACCTCGGCACCAAGTACAGCAAGGCCATGAACGCTACTTTCTTGGACGAAGACGGCAAGCCCAAGCATTTCGAGATGGGCTGCTACGGCATTGGCATCACGCGCTTGCCCGCAGCGGCCATTGAGCAAAACCACGATGCCAAAGGCATCATTTGGCCGGAGGCGCTCGCGCCCTTCACCGTGGTGGTGTGCCCGGTGAACGCCGAGCGCAGCGCTGAGGTGAAGGCCGCTTCCGAGCTAGTCTATGCCGAGCTGATGGCTGCGGGCGTGGATGTGATCTTGGATGACCGCAACGAGCGGCCAGGTGCCATGTTTGCCGATTGGGAGCTGATCGGCGTGCCGCATCGCATCACGGTGGGTGAGCGCACCCTGAAAGAAGGCATGGTGGAAGTGCTTGCCCGCCGCGATGCAGAAGCCAGCAAAGTGCCGACAGTTGAGGCTGCAAAGCAAGTGGCTGAGCGGGTGAGAGCTGCGCTCAAGCACTGAATCAAGGTCGATTGAGTCCGATAGCTTTGGATCGATCTGTCATTTTAAAAATGACAGATTTCTAGAAATCTGTTTTCTGCCTACGAACAGTTTGCTATCATGCGGGCATGCCCATCCTGCCTGCATTCGCTGAAATTCTGAGCGCTGCGGCAAAGCCTTTGCCGCAAAAGCGCATCACCGCGCGCGATGCAAACCTGCCTGCGATACCAGGCAAAGCGCACGCCATCATTGGTATGCGCCGTGCGGGCAAAACCACGTTTTTGAAGCAACTGCAAGCTGAGCAGCGCGCGCTTCAGGCCCGAGCACCCGAGCAATCCATTTACGTGAGCTTTGACGATGACCGCTTGGCAGGCATCGGCACCGAGCAGCTCAACGAAATGCTGGAGTGGCACGCCACACAGTTTGCGCACAAACCGAGCACTGTGCGCACCACTTGGTACCTGGATGAAATCCAGCTTGTGCCCGGCTGGGAGCGCTTCGTGCGCCGCGTACTCGATGCGGACAACGCCAACATCGTGGTCTCTGGCTCATCGGCCAAGATGCTTTCGCGCGAAGTTCACACCTCGCTGCGCGGGCGCGGGGTGGAGTCCATCATTTCGCCTTTCAGTTTCATCGAATACCTTCGGCACCATGCCGTGGATTTGGGCAAACACGCCCGCAAGCCCCAGCGCATGACGAGCACTGAGCACGCGCTCGCCCAACACCACTTTGCGCGCTACTTGCAGGTGGGCGGTTTTCCAGAAGTGCAGGGGCTCGATACCGGTTTGCGCATCCAGCTGCTGCAAAGCTATGTGGACACGGTGATGTTTCGCGATGTGGTGGAGCGCCACGAGGTGAGCCAAGTGGCAGCACTGCGCTGGCTCGTGCGCCATTGCCTGCGCAATCCCGCGAGTTCGCTGAGTCTCTCCAAGCTCTACAACGATTTCAAAGCCCAAGGCCTCAGCGTGGCACGCGATGCGGTGTACGTGCTCTTTGGGCATTTGGTGGATGCGTTTTTGCTGTCTGCCGTGCCGATTGCGACCGACAGCGAGCGCCGCCGCAACAGCAACCCGCGCAAGATTTACCCCGTGGATCACGGCATGGTGATCGCGTTTGACCGCAGCGGCAGGCCCAACATCGGCCACAACCTCGAAGTGCTGGTTGCCAACGAGCTCGCTCGGCGCAAAGCCGAGCTGAGCTACGTGCGCACGGCAAACGGCTTCGAAGTGGACTTTTTTGCACGTTTTCCCACTGGTGAGCAACAGCTGGTTCAGGTGTGCGCAGACATTTCAGACGCAAGCACATTGGCCCGCGAGTTGCGCGCCTTTGACGACGCACTCACCGAGCATCCGCAGGCCACATGCCTTTTGCTCGTGATGGGCAAAACCGATGCGCAAGCGCTCTCTCGGCAGGACCTGCCCGCGCATGTGCAGGTGCAAGCCGTATACGCCTGGTTGCTGGAATCGGGCGCTGCCTGAGATGCAGCGCGAAGTCACTGCCGATGCCTTGAAGGCGCTCGCACTGCTGGGCGTGTTCTTGGTCAACGGCATGGGCTATCTCAGCGCACCCGCCTATCCGCTGCCCTTGGGCTTGGCCTCGCCCGCAGACTCGTGGCTGAGCATCGGCGTGCATGCGGGCGTGTTCACGGTGTTCATGGGAAAAGCCTGGCCTTTGCTCACCTTCATGTTTGGGCACAGCTTGGGGCTCATGGCCAGGGGCTTTCGTGCGAACGCGCTGCAGGCTCGTGCAGCATTGAAGTCGCGCTATCTCAAGCTGCTGTTGATTGGCGCTGTGCATGGCTTGCTCATCTACTACGGCGATGTATTGACTGCCTATGCACTCGCGGGCTTAGTGGTTTGCAGGTGGGCACATTTGAGGCTGCGTGTGCTGTTGAAGAAGCTGCGGTTTTGGGGTGGCTTCAGCGTGCTCATCTGGCTGGGCATGCTGCTTTTGGCGTGGAGCTTTGACGATCCGAGCCGAACCGCTGCAGTAGCCGCTGCCGAGCCGAGCTACGGCAACGCGCCAGCCCAGTCCCAGTGGGTGCTGCTGAACGCCAGCACCTACTTGGAAATGCTGCTGACCATGTTTTTGTACTTGCCGCAAGTGATCCTGCTGATGTTGGCGGGACTGATTTGCGCGCGCTTGCGATTGCTGCAGCCAAGCCGTCGCCTTGCACGCAGCGTTTGGGCCGGCAGCGCATGGCAGGTGCTTTTCCTGTTTGGTGCGGTGATTCAGCTCTGCGTCACCGTGGGCATGGCGACGCGCATGCGCGCCGGTGCTGTTGACGCACTCTGGTTCTGGCAAGTGGCCAACAGTGGCGTGGGGCTGTGCTGGCTCTCCGGCGCTGTTGGGCTCGCATTGCATGCGCTGCGGCGCGGAGCCCCTGCATGGTTGGTGGCACTCAGCCCAGCCGGGCGCTACACCCTGGTGCTGTATTTGGGTCTGTCGCTATGCCTGGCCGCGTTGGCTCCTGCGTGGGCGGGCTCGGCGCTTCTGGCTTGGCATGCGCATCCGCTCCAGCACTCTGCCATTGCCTTGGTGAGCCTGTTCTCGCTCTGGGCCGTGGCTGTGACGGCGTGCGCCTGGACTAGTCGGCGTGGCCTGCGCGATCCGCTGGCACGCTGGCTGAGCCGCAGCACAATGCCCACTGCCTCAAAACGGGACAGTTAGCACTACTTTTTCCATGATTCGAAGAGATTTCACCTCACTGTCCAGGTATTTATTGCTTCCGTTGCTATCATTTTCGAATGGCGCGATGGCGGGCAAACAGCTGGAAGAGCCCCTGGCAGACTCGGTGCGCAGCGCACTCAGCAGCGCCATTGCCAACACCGCGCCGCCGATTCCTGAGTTCGCAAGCTCCGAAAAGCGCATGGAATACCTGCGCTGGCTGAGCGCGCAATCGCCGAAACTGGCCAAGCGAAAGCCGGAGCTTCAGCAGCGCCAAGAGTTTTTGCAAACCGTCTGGTACGAAACCAAGCGCGCGGGCTTAGACACCACCACCGTGCTCGGCCTGATTGAGGTGGAAAGTGCCTTTCGCAAGTACGCCATCTCGGTCGTTGGCGCACGCGGCTACATGCAAGTGATGCCCTTTTGGGCGCGGCTGATCGGTGACGGCGATGTGAGCAAGCTCTTTCACATGCAAACCAATTTGCGCTTTGGCTGCGTGATCTTGCGCCACTACCTGGATCGCGAAAAGGGCGATGAATTCATGGCGCTGGGCCGCTACAACGGCAGCCGTGGCAAGGCTGAATATCCAAACGCCGTGTTTGCGGCGAGGAAGAAATGGATCGTGTGAACCAAAAGATCAACGAGCGACTGCTGCTCTTCACGCTGGCCGGGGTTCAGTTCACGCACATCCTGGATTTCATGATCATGATGCCGCTGGGGCCAGAGCTTCGGCGGGTGTTTGCGATCAGCGATGCGCAGTTCGGGCTGCTCGTGTCGGCTTACACCTTTGCGGCCGGCATCTCGGGCTTGGCGGCATCCACCTACATCGATCGCTTTGAGCGAAAGCGGCTGCTGCTGGTGCTCTACGTGCTCTTTGGTCTGGCAACACTGGCCTGCGCGCTCGCACCCACGTATGCGGCGCTGATGGGTGCGCGCTTGTTGGCCGGTGCATTTGGCGGCGTGCTGGGGGCCGTGTCTACCACCATCGTGAGCGACGTGATTCCGTTTGAGCGACGGGGAAGAGCGATGAGCGTGGTGATGTCATCGTTTTCGCTTGCCTCAGTGGCCGGCATTCCT
Source organism: Comamonadaceae bacterium (assembly GCA_013298415.1). GTDB lineage: Bacteria > Pseudomonadota > Gammaproteobacteria > Burkholderiales > Burkholderiaceae_C > JAAFHN01. The sequence continues at coordinate 7,112 of JAAFHN010000036.1, read as the reverse complement.
TTGGGCCTGTGGCTCGCGACTACCGTGAACTGGCACGCGCCTTTTTTCATGCTGGCTGTGCTGTGTGCCCTGCTTGCTTCGGTTGCAGCTTGGAGTTTGCCGAAGCTCGATGCGCATCTGGCGATGGCGCGCTCGCAATCGCCCCTGCACAACTTGCGCACGGTGCTGATGGATGCCAACCACTTACGCGCATTTGCATTCGCAGCGTGCATGATGTTTGCGGGCTTCTTGGTGGTTCCTTTCATCACTCTCTACACCACCAGCACGGTGGGCATTCGCATGGCCGATGTGCCCTGGGTCTACTTGTGCGGGGGACTGGCCACACTGGCCAGCGCGCGCTACGTGGGCAGGCTCACCGACCGTGTTGGAAAATTTCAAACCTACAGGCTTGCTGCCCTAGCGGTGTGCGTGCCGCTGCTGGTGACAACGAACTTGCCCATGGTGCCGCTGTGGGTGATCATCATCACGCAAACGCTCTTTTTTGTGTGCATGAGCTCCCGGGCAATTCCCGGTGGCGCGCTCTCCGCCAGCGCAGCCGATCCGCAGCTGCGCGGCACCTTCATGAGTTTGAACGGCGCTGTGCAACTGGCTGCGATGGGCAGCGCCACCTTCATCGGTGGGCTGCTGATTGGCCGCGACGCGGCAGGCCATGTCACGAACTACTGGATGAATGGCTTGCTCGGTGCGGCAGTAAGCCTGGCCAGCATCTGGTTGGCCAGCCGACTTCGCTTGCACGAGTCATCTCCAAAATGAGAGCAACAAATACCCATTTCATATGGACAGATGGCAGATTTGACCTGATTAGGACCATGCCTCAGATAGAAACCCGTTCGCCCTGAGCTTGGTCGAGGGGCATCGCCAGGGGCTTCGACAGGCTCAGCCCGAACGGACGGGTTGGCGCATCTGAGGTATGGTTTTAATCAGGCAGATTTGACGGCCATTTGCTCGCATTTGACTGAAGTTTTGCTCTACCAGAGCCCGGCTGAGTGCTGTCTCAGCTCGGTGAGTTGTTCTTGGCTGAGTGGGGCCGGGCTGCGCTGCGTGAGCAGCCACAGCTTGGCGGTTTCTTCCAGCTCTTCGAGTGTGGCGCTCGCAGCACGCGGCGAGCTGTGCCACACCACGGGGCCCAAGCGCTCCAGCAGCACCGCGTGAATGCGGTGGCCGCGCTCTGCGGCCCTTGCTGCGGCTTGCGCGACCAAAATGGCGACCTCTGGGTCGCCCGGCCTGCGATAGGGGATGAGCGGCACATGGCCGACTTTCATCGCGTAGTAGGGCGTGATGGGGGGCAGCACATCGTCGTCGCGCCAAACGCCGCCCAAGCTGAGCGCGACCAAGTGCGTGCTGTGGGTGTGGATGATGCAGCGCGCCTGAAGCTGAGCCGCGTAAATCGCGCGGTGCAGCACGAGCGTTTTGCTGGCGCGCTCGCCAGCGAGCTGCGTGCCGTCAGGGGCAATCAGAGCCAGCGTCTCGGGTTCCAGGTCGCCCAAGCAAGCGTCAGTTGGCGTGATCAGCGTATTGCCGTTGCTGAGGCGCACACTGATGTTGCCCGCCGTGGCGTGCACATAGCCGCGATCGAAAAGCGAGCGGCCGATACGGCAAATCTCAGACGCGCTTGCTTCCAAATCGGACGAGTAACTACTGGCCATGCTGCAAGACCGAGAATGCTTTTGAAAAGAAGTCCAGGCCGCCGAAGTTGCCAGACTTGAGGGCGATGTGCAAACCGGGCGAAGCCTCCGCCGATTTCGCATCTTCGGCGGCGGCGAAGCACCACGGCACACCTGGGGCGATTTGCTGCCCGATGCGCAGCATGCGTACGCCTAGGGCCTGCACACAGGCCCCCGATGTTTCACCACCCGCCACCACCAACTTGCCCACGCCCCGGGCGACCAAGCCACGAGCAACTGCAGCCAGCGCCCGCTCCATCATTTCGCCCGCAAGCCCTGCGCCGAGCGCCGCCTGCGCGCGCGCCACCGCTTGGGGATCGGCATCGGAATACACCAACACCGGCGCATCGCCCAATCGAGCCCGAGCCCAATCAAGCGCACTCGCCACCACGCCTTCAGATGCAGCAAGCGCCATTGGATCGATGCGAAACCCTTGGCCACCGCGCTGCAAAAAATCTGCGATCTGCCCGCGCGTAGCCGTGGAGCAGCTGCCCGACACGATGGCCGCTGCACCGTGCGGCGGTGGCAGAGTTCGCGCTTGCTGCGATGGCCTGAATCCCCACTCCTGTGCAAGGGGCTGGGCCAAGCCCGAAGCCGCAACGATGAGCGACAGGGGCGTTGGAGCGACGCAGGCCTTGGCCAATTGCCCCAGTGCGGCATCGTCGGCTGTGTCCACGATCAAAACCTTGGTGCCTCCGCCAACCAGCTCGTGCGCCCGCTGCGCAATGGCGTCTGCGCCGCGAGCCACATGCGCGTGCTCGATGAGCGCCACCCGTTCCCGACCACACTGGGCTTGCAAGACGCGCATCAAATTCGAATCTGTCATCGGCGTCAGCGGATGCTGCCGCATCGAGCTCTCACTGAGCAGTTGCTGGCCCACAAACAGATGCCCCATGAAGACCGAGCGGCCATTTTCGGGAAAGGCTGGGGTGACTGGCACCCAGGCGGGGCTCAGATGTGCCATCAAGGCCTCTGTGACTGGCCCGATGTTGCCTTGCGGTGTGGAATCGAAGGTGCTGCACACTTTGAAATAGAGCTGCCTGGCACCTTGTGCTTGCAGCCAACGCGCTGCCGCCAGCGAGTCCGCAACGGCTTCAGCAACTGGCGCCGTGCGCGACTTCAAAGCCACCACCACCACATCGGCATCATGCACGGGCGCACTCGGCAAGCCAATGGTTTGCACCACCCGCATGCCGCCTCGCACCAGGTTGTTGGCCACATCGGTGGCTCCGGTGAAATCGTCGGCGATCACGCCAAGAGTGAGCATCTTTTTTTCCTGTTTCAGGCGCTTGGGGAAGGCTAGGCCTGCATGATCAAGCGGCGAACCAATTTTGACTCCACCCAAGTTGCTGTGGCGGCATTCATCGCCAAAAAGTGAGGCGAATTCAGGTGGGCTTGCACAGCCGCTTCATCCACGTACAGCTCGTACAAATAAAAGAGCTGCGGCTCATCAGAACTGCGGCACACATCAAACTGCTTGCATCCAGGCTCGGTTTCCAGCGATGCCTTTGCGTTGTGCGCAATGGCAGCCGCAAAAGCGTCAATGTGCTCGGATTTGATGCGAAATTCCACAACCAGTACTTGCACGATGCACTCCTACCAGCTCGCGATCAAGCGCGGCAACCACAGGGACAAACTTGGGAAGTAGGTCACGAGCAACACCACAAAGAGCGTGGCACCCATCAGAGGCACGAGTGCCTTAGAGATTTCGCCAATGCCCACCTTGGCTAGGCGAGCTGCGACAAAGAGCGTACCGCCTACGGGGGGCGTGTACAGCGCGATGGCCAGATTCGCAGTCATCATCACGCCCACGTGAACCATGTCCAGCCCGAAGTGGCGGGCCAGGGGCAGGAAGAGCGGCGCACTCAACAGCATCGCTGGCAGCGGCTCGATGAAGATGCCCAGCAAGAGCAGGCACACGTTAAAGAGCAGCAAGAAGATCCACGGTTGCGTGGCCACGATTTGTACCCAATCGGCCAACTGCTGTGCTACTTGCTCCACCGTGATGAGCCAGGCCATCGCGCCCGTTGCGCCGATCACGAGCATCACCGTAGCGCTCGTGATGAAGGCATTCAGCAAGAGCTGGGGCAGGTGGTGCCACTTCAGATCTTTGTAATAGAAGAGGGAAATCACCACGCCATAGGCCACGGCCACCGCCGCAGACTCGCTGGGCGTGAATGCGCCGCTCCAAATGCCGCCAATGATGATGAGCGGCATCAGAAGTGCGGGGCCGGCGGCCTTGGTCGCAGCCCAAAGCTCAGCTTTGGATGCGCGCGCTTCGCCGGTGTCGCAACCGGTGCGTTTGCCATGCCACACGCACACGGCGATCAAAGCAATGGCCGAGAGGACCGCAGGTATGAGGCCCGCCATCGACAGGCTGCGCATCGACACACCGCTGATGAAGGCATAAACCAAGAATGGGATCGACAGCGGCATCAGCAAGGCAAGCGTGCCAGCCACAGCCACCAGTGCGGCAGCAAAGCCGCGCGAGTAACCGCGGGCGATCATGGCTGGAATCACCAAAGAGCCAATGGCAGCGGTATCTGCGATCGCTGAGCCTGAAACACCGCCAAACATGGTGCAGCTCATCACGGTAACCACGCCCAGCCCACCTGGCAACCAGCCGAACAACACACGTGCGAAGTCAACAATGCGCTTGCCCACACCGCCGCGAGCGAGTAACTCGCCTGCAAATATGAAAAGAGGCACGGCGAGCAAAATGAAGGGCTCCACACCACCAATGAAACTCAGGAAAATGGTCTCCAGCGGATGCGTCATCCCCGCCATCCAAATGATGCCGACGGTGGTGATCAAAATGGCAAAAAGCAGCGGTACGCCTGCCAGCGCAATGCCAAAGAAGAGTCCAAAGAGTGCGAGGGCGAGCATGTTGAATTCCTGTCGCTTTAGTCAATCCGCTGCCGGGTAGCGCTGCTCACGGCTCACGCCTCGCACCGTCTGCCAAAGGTCAAACAGCACAAACACAAGGGTTGCGGTGCAGCCCACCGCCATGCCCATGTACTGGATGGCCATGGGCCACTCCAGCACCGTGAGTTGGTTGTCCCAGTTGGCCTTCACGAGCGACCAACCGTATTTGGTGAGCAAAACGAGCATGGCCGCGCAGGCAAACAGCACAGCCGCATCGGCCCAGCGCCGCTTAGCCGCATCGAGCTTGTCAATGAACTCGGTGATGGCCATGTGCGAACCTCTCTGGGCCGCGCAAGCGCCGCCCAAAAAGGTCACCCACACCATCAACAGCTCTCCGAGCTCAGTGACCCAGGCGAGATCTTTGCCGAAGAGGTGCATGCACACATTGAAGAAGACCAACACGCACATCACTGCGCCGATGGCGATCACCGTCCAATCCACCACGCGGCCTAAGCTTCGGATCACCCAAGGCGCGTCGGGCAGCGGTGTGAGTAAGGTGCTTGCGGTCATCTTGATCTCCCTGGTTTACTTCACTGTGGCGCGTACTTTTTCGGCTTCTTTCAGGAATGTGTCCACATCTGCGCCGTACTTCTCACGCGCCTTGGCATACACGGGTTGCACTGCCGTTCGGAAGGCCGCCACGTTGGGCTTCGCATTGATCTTGGCGCCCTTGACTGTCATGGCCTGGAGTTGCGCGGCATCATTGCCAGAGATCATTTCACGGCTGAATTTGGCGGCGATTTGCGCGGCTTCCGTCACGGCCTTTTGATCTGCGGGGCTCAGCTTGGCCCAGGTCTTCTCGCTGATCGTGAGCGGAATCGGGCTGTACACGTGGTTGGTGAGCGTCACATGCGGGGCCACCTCGTAGAACTTGTTGGAAAAGATCGTGTCCACTGGGTTTTCTTGGCCGCTCACCGCGTTTTGCTGAATGGCCAAATACACCTCGGGCAAGGGCATGATTTGGATGTTGAAGCCCATGGCCTCCAGCGTCCAGCGCATCATTTCGTTGGGGAAGGTGCGAAGCTTTTTGCCTTTCGCGTCGTCCGGTGAATTCAGAGGATCGCGAGTCGTCATGTTGCGAAAGCCGGCCTCCCACGTGGCGAGGAAGCGAAATCCTTTGGGCGGCGCTTTGTCGAACTGGGCTTTGAGCCAGGGGCTTTCGTCGTAAAGCTTCCAGCCTTGTTTGTAGTTGTCCACCAAGAAGGGCATCATGGTGAGGTTCAGGCTTGGCACATGGGGTGCGTAGGAGCCCGTGGCAGACACGGTGAAATCAATGCCACCCAGGCCCAGCTGTTCGATGTTCTTGGGATCGTTGCCAAGCTGGCTACAGCAAAACACCTGCACCTTGTAGCGGCCTTGGGTTAAGTCCTCCACCTTCCGAGCAAACACCTGTGCAGCGGCTTGGCGAGCGCCTTGCTGCTGATCGGTATGGCTGAATTTGAGGATGGTTTGCGCGCTCGCACCAAAGGCGGTGAGCAAGGCGGCGGTGGCAATGGCGGTTCTGATCATGAGGGTCTCCTTCTGGCAAAAAAAAACGAAACGGGGCTAGGGCTCGAATGCGCTCATCTCGACTCGCGCACCGGTCGCATTCGAGTGGTACACGGCGGCTTCCACGCGCAGGTTGTCGAGGTAGTCCTGCGCTTGGTTTTCTAAAGGGGCTTGATGCGCGATGTGCGAGAGCACATGGGCTTGCAGGGCTTGCACAGCCCCACCGAAGGGGCCGGGCAGCTCTCCGCTGAAGGGGTGCAGGGCCTCTGGTGAACCATGTGGTTTCCACCAAAGTTGGCCTGCGCCGTCCAGCCGCAGCACGCCGCGCTCGCCCTCCAACCACATCTCGCCCATGGTGCGGCGCTGGTCGTCGGCTGGATGCTCGTTCAAGCGATTGCCGTCGAAGGTGGCGGTGCATTGATCGGAAAAGCCTAAGTGCAGCAAGGCCGAGTCTTCGCCACCGATCACCGGATTGAGCCTGCGCAAGTGCGCCCAGACCCACTGCACATCCCCGAGCAAGAAGCGAAAGGTATCGATCATGTGGATCGCGGTTTCGCGCACCAAGAGTTTTTCTTGGGTTTGAAAGTAGGGCTGGCGATCCAAATAGGCACGTGGACCTTGCCCATCGCCTGGGCGCAGCCGAAACGACATCCCATGCACGCGGCCCAAATGGCCCTGGTCGAGCAAGCGTTTGCATTCGCGATACCAAGGCGAGAAGCGAAAATTTTCGTGCACCACAAGCGGCGTGGCCTGAGCTGTTGCGAGGTTCGCCAGCGCCTTGGCCTCGGCATAGTCTTTGCCGAAAGGCTTTTGGCAGATCGTGGTTAAGCGCGATTCAAGCGCTTGTCGAACCACGGCCGCCTGCGCCACGGGCGGCAACACCACGTCGACGAGGGTGGCCCGGCTTTGTGCCAAAGCGAGATCCATGTCGCTAAACCACGCGGAGATCCCAGCTTTGCTCGCCAAGGCTTGCGCGCGCTCAGCGTGGGTGTCCACCACACCGACGAGATCCACGCCGAGCGCTTTCCAAGCTTG
>JAAFHN010000433.1 GCA_013298415.1 Comamonadaceae bacterium | reverse complement strand
GCTCCACACCAATGGGCATGAAGGGATCAGCGCCTTCTTGGGCAAGCGGGCCGCGAATTACGGCTGAGCCCCCGCGCTGCGCGTTGGGCGATCGCACTCAGCCCCGTAAGTGACAGTCCCAGGCTCATGGCGAGCGCGCTGCGGCTCAAAATGCACGCCATGGAACAACCCATCCTGACTGTTCAAGAGCGCGAGGCGATCAATGCGGGGCGCTGGTTTTCTTCGCTTTCGCCATCGCTTCGGCACGACATCTTGCGCTGCGCCTATGTGAAGCGCTATCGCGACGACGACTTGATCGCTGTGCGCGGCGAACCTGCCGAGGAATGGATTGCTTGCGCCAAGGGCGCAGTGCGGGTGAGCTCTACCTCGCTCACGGGCAAGCTGGTCACGCTCACCTTTGTGGAGCCGGGCGTGTGGTTTGGCGATGTGAGCTTGTTTGACGGTGAAACCCGTACCCACGATGCCTACGCGCATGGCGAAACCTCCATCGTTTGCGTGGCCAAGAGCGATTTCCGCAAAATTTTGGCGCAGCATGTGGAGCTGTATGAGGCGCTTTTGCGCCTTCAATCGCGGCGCATCCGCATCTTGTTTGGCCTGGTGGAAGACCTGAACACCCTGCCCTTGCGCGCCCGCTTGGCCAAACAGCTTTTGCACTTGCAGCGCAGCTACGGCATGCCGAGCCTGAACCATCCGGGCGAAATGCGCATCGGGCTGCACCTGGCGCAGGAAGAGCTGGCGCAGCTCTTGGGCGCATCGCGCCAGCGGGTGAACCAAGAGCTGAAATCCATGGAGCGAGAAGAAGCCATCCGCGTGGAAACCGCTGGCCTCGTGATCCGCGACAGGCAAAAGCTCATGCGCATCAGCGAGTCTGAAGAGCACTGAAACGCCACAAATCCCCTATGACCGATTTCTCCCACTTTGTAGGCACGCGGCCCGTCTCTGCCCAGCATGCTATCGATATCGCAGCACTGAATGCTTATTTGACTAGGACAGTGGAGGGATTTAGCTCAGTTTCTGAGCTTTCCATGTTCAAAGGGGGCCAATCCAACCCCACTTACCTCGTTGCCACGCCCGAGCGCAGCTACGTGATGCGCGCCAAGCCTGGGCCGGTGGCCAAGCTGCTGCCCTCCGCCCATGCGGTGGAGCGCGAGTTTGCGGTGATGAAAGCGCTGCACGCAACAGATGTGCCGGTGGCGCAGATGCACGTGCTTTGTGAAGACGAATCCGTGATTGGCCGGGCGTTTTACTTGATGGAATACGTGCAAGGCCGCGTGATGTGGGATCAGGCTCTGCCTGAGCTGGATCGCCCCGCACGATCCCCGATCTACGACGAGATGAACCGCGTGATCGCCGCGCTGCATTCGGTGGATGTGGCTGCTGTGGGCCTGGGCAGTTTCGGCAAACCCGGCAACTACTTCGAGCGCCAAATTGGCCGCTGGAGCAAGCAGTATGTGGCGAGCATCACGCAGCCGATTGAGGAGATGGACAAGCTCATGGCTTGGCTTCCGCAACACATGCCAGCGCTTGCCAAAGACGAATCGCTGGTCAGCATCGTGCATGGCGACTTTCGCCTAGATAACCTGATTTTTGCCACCGACGCGCCGCGCGTGAAGGCCGTGCTGGATTGGGAGCTTTCCACCATCGGCCACCCGCTGGCAGATTTTTCCTACCATTGCATGACTTGGCACATCCCGCCCGGCAGCTTTCGCGGCATTGGCGGGCTCGATGTGGATGCCCTCGGCATCCCATCTGAAGCCCAGTACATCGAAAAGTATTGCCAACGCACGGGCAAGTTCGATCCGAATCAGCTCGCCAGCGAATGGAATTTCTTCCTCGCCTACAACGCGTTTCGCTTGGCCGCCATCTTGCAAGGCATCGCCAAGCGCGTGGAAGCGGGCACGGCATCGAGCGCGCAAGCGGTCAGCTCCGCAGCGGGCGCGCGGCCCTTGGCGCAGCTCGCTTGGAAGTTTGCACAACAAGCGTCTCACTGATTTTCAAAAACACTCACAGAAAGCACCCGGCTCATGGATTTCTCATACAACGCCCGCACGCTCGAACTGCAAGCCAAGCTGCTTGCCTTCATGGATCAATACATCTACCCGGCTGAAAAAGCCTACAAGGCCGAAATGGAGGCCAACACGGCGGCGGGCAAGCGCTGGACGCCGCTGCAAACCATTGAAAAACTGAAACCGATTGCCCGCGCTCAAGGCCTGTGGAACCTTTGGCTGCCGCGCGACACCGCTGAGATCGCAGGCTTTGCAGGCACCGAATACGGCGGCGCGGGCTTGACCAACCAAGAATACGCCCCGCTCGCCGAAATCATGGGCCGCGTGATGTGGTCGTCTGAAGTGTTCAACTGCTCTGCGCCTGATACTGGCAACATGGAAACTCTGGCCCGCTACGGCTCGCCAGAAATTCGGGATCGCTGGTTGAAGCCTCTTTTGCGCGGCGAAATCCGCTCGGCCTTTGCGATGACTGAGCCTGAAGTGGCATCCAGCGATGCCACCAACATTTGCACCAGCATCACGGCGGATGGCAGCGACTATGTGGTTAACGGCCACAAATGGTGGATTTCAGGCGCAGGCGATCCACGCTGCGCGGTGTACATCACCATGGGCAAAACCGATCCTGATGCGCCGCGCCACTCGCAGCAAAGCATGATCGTGGTGCCCGCCGAAACCCCCGGCATCCGCATCGTGCGGCCGCTCAACGTGATGGGCTACGACGACGCGCCGCATGGCCACATGGAGATGTATTTCGAAAATGTGCGTGTGCCCGCCGACAACATTTTGCTGGGCGCAGGCCGTGGCTTTGAGATCGCCCAAGGCCGCTTAGGCCCAGGCCGCATCCACCACTGCATGCGTTTGGTGGGCTTGGCCGAGCGTGCGCTTGAGCTGATGTGCCAACGCGCCGCCAGTCGCATCGCATTTGGCAAAGCGGTATCCGCGCAGACGGTGACGCAAGAGCGCATTGCCGAGGCCCGCTGCCGCATCGACATGGCGCGCTTGCTCACGCTCAAAGCCGCGTGGCTGATGGATGTGGCGGGCAACAAGGTCGCCAAAAACGAGATCGCGATGATCAAGGTGGTGGCCCCCAGCATGGCCTGCCAAGTGATCGACTGGGCCATGCAAGCCCACGGCGGCGGCATGTGCGACGACTTCCCCCTCGCCTACGC
>JAAFHN010000352.1 GCA_013298415.1 Comamonadaceae bacterium | reverse complement strand
TCACGATGTTTTTGCCGATGTCGTGAACGTCGCCCTTCACGGTTGCCATCACGATGCGGCCCTTGCTGCGCACATCTTGGCCCGCTGCGGCTTGCTGGCGCTTTTCTTCTTCGATGTAGGGGATCAGGTGCGCCACGGCCTGCTTCATCACGCGGGCGCTCTTCACCACCTGCGGCAAAAACATCTTGCCCTGCCCAAACAAATCGCCCACCACATTCATGCCGGCCATCAAGGGGCCTTCGATCACCGACAAGGGCCGCTCGCCTGCGCCCATCATCTCGGCGCGGCATTCCTCGGTGTCTTCGGTGATGAATTCGGTGATGCCCTGCACGAGCGCATGCTGCAAGCGCTCGCGCACGCCGAGTGCGCGCCAGGCCAGCTTGGCGGTCTCGTCTTTGGCAGCGCCCTTGGCGCTCTCAGCCACTTCAATCAAGCGCTCGCCTGCGTCGGGGCGGCGGTTGAGCACCACGTCTTCCACGCGCTCGCGAAGCGTCGGTTCGAGATCGTCGTACACGCCCACCATGCCGGCGTTCACGATGCCCATGTCCATGCCCGCTTTGATGGCGTGGTACAGAAACACGGTGTGAATCGCCTCGCGCACCGGCTCGTTGCCCCGGAACGAGAAGCTCACATTGCTCACGCCGCCAGAGACTTTTGCGCCTGGCAAGTTGGCCTTGATCCAGCGCGTGGCGTTGATGAAGTCCACCGCGTAGTTGTTGTGCTCTTCAATGCCGGTGGCAATGGCGAAGATGTTCGGGTCAAAAATGATGTCTTCGGGCGGGAAGCCCACACGCTCAACCAGCGTGTCGTAAGCGCGCTTGCAAATCTCGGTTTTGCGGGCAAAGGTGTCGGCTTGGCCTTGTTCGTCAAAAGCCATCACCACCACCGCTGCGCCGTAGCGTTTGCACAGCTTGGCTTGGGCCAAAAACTCCTCATCGCCCGCTTTGAGCGAGATCGAGTTCACGATGGCCTTGCCCTGCACGCAGCGCAAGCCCGCCTCGATCACGCGCCACTTGCTGCTGTCGATCATCACCGGCACGCGAGAAATGTCGGGCTCAGAGGCGATCAAGTTCAAAAAGCGCACCATGGCTGCTTCGCTGTCGAGCATGGCTTCGTCCATGTTCACATCGATGATCTGCGCGCCGTTCTCCACCTGCTGGCGGGCCACGGCGAGCGCCTCTTCGTATTGGCCGTTGAGGATCAGCCTCGCAAAAGCTTTGGAGCCGGTGACGTTTGTGCGCTCGCCAACGTTGACAAAGAGACTGTTTGTGTCGATTCGCAGCGGCTCCAACCCTGCCAGACGCAGCGCAGCTGGGGCGCGTTTGTGGGGGAATCCGCTTGAACTGAGTGATGAAGTATTCATGTGGCTCGACCGTTGGGTGCAGTCGAGCGTCGTTGCATGACATCGCGCATGCTTTGCGCGGGCCCCCAAGCCTGGCAGGTGAAAAAGTTACCTGCTGCAACGCTCCTTGGAGCCCTCGATTGTAGCCAGCGTGCCTAAAATGCCAGAACAAGCTTGGCTGCCCTGTATCGCTTTAGATCTGCCTGTTTAGATCTGCGTGGGGCGGCAGCGATTGAGGAACACCATGCTCAAAGAACTGTTTGGCAAAAAGGCGGCCCCCGATGAGGCGCCTGCTGACAAGCAAGCCCAGCGCCGCCGCGCAATTGCAGGCTCTGCCAGCGCCGATCTGGCGGCCGAGCTGCTCTGCGCACCGACCGCTCTGATGCAATTGGGGCTGGAAGAAGCGCGCGTGGTGGTGGGCTACATGAAGCCCTTGCGCATCGAAGAAGGAGACACCTTCATCGCAGAAGGCGACGAGCGCACCGATTTCATGGTGCTGGTGCTCGAAGGGGAAGTCACCGTGGAGAGCTTGGTGGTGAGCCGTGTATCGCCTGTGACAGTGACCGTGCTTGGCCCGGGGAGCTTGATCGGGGAAATGGGCTTGGTGGATGGTGAGCCGCGATCCGCCTCTTGTACGGCCTCTACCGATCTGCGCACGGCGATCCTCACGCGCCAATCGCTGGAAGAGTTGATTCGCGACGAGCCTGCCGTGGGTGCCAAACTGATGATGGCCGTGAGCCTGCGCATTGCAGTGCGCATGCGCGATACGGCCGATAAGCTGAAGCTCTACGCGCAGCTTGTGCAAGCCATGCAGCAGGAAATCGACAAACTCATGCCCACGCCCTGAGCTAGGCGGCTGAGTGTGATCGCGCTGCCGCAGTTTCCATCGCCCTCGGCGAATCACCGCCCGGTGTTTGCCGTGGAGGGCCTGGCCAACACTGACACGCTCGCGCGCTGCTTCGACAAAATTGACGCTTTTTGCGTGGTGAAAGGCGTCTCGGAAGACGATGCGCTGGCCCTGCGCTTGTGTGTGGACGAGGTGTGCACGAATGTGGTGAGTTACGCCTATGCCGACGGTGGAACCGGCCCGATGCGGCTGGAAGTGTGGTGGCCCGCAGACGGTGCCGCCCAAGACGCAGGCGTGGTGCTCAGGGTGCTGGACAGCGGCGTGGCCTTTGATCCGAGCGCTGTGCAAGCGCCGGCGCTGGATGCCGAATTGGAAGATCGCCCCATCGGCGGCTTGGGCTGGTTTTTGGTGCGCGAGATGATGGACGACGCTCGCTACGAGCGCTCCAGCGAAGGCTGCAACGTGAGCACTTTGACGAGGCGATTGCGCGGCGGGGTCGATATCGGCAGCAACACCGGGAATCTCGGGGACGCGCCAGCGTGAAGCTGCGACCGAGTCATGTGGCGTTCTTGCTGTCGCTGGCTTTGTTGCTGGCGGTAACCGCTGTGGGCGCAGGGGCCTGGCGGGCCTTGGATACCCAGCAAAACGAGCGCCTGCGTCAAGCGCGGTTTCAGTTCAGCGTGGGCGATGTGCGCGATGCACTGAATGCCAGCTTGCAGCTCGGCGTGAGCCTGCAAAATTTGCCCAACGCCCAGCTGCAGCTGGATGCGGCGTTCAAGCAGCATGCCGATGCGCTCTCCATGGATGTGGCAGATGCGACCGGCCAAATCGTGTTTTCCACCGATGGCTCTGGCGTGGGCGCGCGCGTGCCGAGTGCCTGGGTGGCGCAGTGCGTGAGCCTGGCCCAAGCAAACGATGCGACGAGTGCGCAAGTGTTTGGTGAAAGCGCCGATGCGCAGTGGCGCTGCGCACCGCTGCTCGATGGCATTGGCCAGGCTGCGGGCGTGCTCGTGCTGCGCTACGGCGCTGACAAGGCTGGCGCTGTGAACGATGGCGGTGTGAAGGGTGGCGGTGTGAAGGGCGCCGCTCTCAAGGCGCAGACCATCGCGCTCGGCGCGTCAGACGCCGATGGCCCCTTGAGCCACATCAGCAACTGGCTCGCGCTGAGCGCGGCCCTCGCACTGCTGGGCGCGGCATGGATTTCGCGCGGGTATCGCTTCGCCGATGCAGCGCTCGCGCAGGCGCAGGGTGAGGCACCGAGCGGCACGCAAATCGATACCAGCTCCGCCAACGCTGGTAACCCGATGACCCCGGCACACCCGGGGCTCATCGCCTTGCAGTCTTTGCACGAGCAATTGGCTCAGGCAGAGGCCCAGATCGACGCCATGGACGGCGCGGAAGTGGGCTAGCGCATGGTATCCATGCTTGTGGATGGTGCTTCTTCGGCCAGCGGCGTAGCGGCCTGGCCGCTCGGCGCTTGGGTGCGGCGTAGCTGTGCTGTGGTGGTGCTCTTGGCCGTGGTGTGGGTGCTGGGTTATGCCGCTCATGTGCGAGACGCGGCACGCACCGAGCTCGTCCGCAGCACTCAAGCCGTGGCCACCGGCGTGGCTG
>JAAFHN010000048.1 GCA_013298415.1 Comamonadaceae bacterium | reverse complement strand
CTGCACCTGCACCTGCACCTGCACCTGCACCTGCACCTGCACCTGCACCTGCCCCAGCGCCCGCACCTGCGCCAGCGCCCGCACCGGCACCGGCACCAGCACCAGCACCAGCACCAGCACCACCACCAGCACCAGCACCAGCACCAGCACCAGCACCAGCACCAGCACCAGCACCAGCACCAGCACCAGCACCAGCACCTGGCGAAGCGCCAGGGGGTGGAAGTGGTGACGGTGGTGGCGTTGGCGATGGCACAGCTGGTGATGGTGCGCCAATGGCTGGTGCCACCGTTACGATCACTGACCTGTCCGGCAAGACCGTCACGACTAAGGCGGATTCCAACGGCTACTTCAAGGTTGGCTTGAGCGGTATGACGTCGCCATTGATCGCCTCCGCAGTGTTGGGTGATCGAATCCGGTACTCATTGACCACAGACGCGCTCGTTGTCGGCCGTACGGCGACCGTGAATATCACTGGCCTCACTGAAAAAATAGTTTCCGATGTGGCCGAAGCGAATGGCTTGCCGGGTGCTGCATCCGCGTCGCCGACCCTGGTGTCCAGAAGTTTGGCGGCTGTGGCCGCCAGTGTGGCAGACATGCGCGATGCGCTTCGGGTACAACTTTCCAGGGCTGGACTCAGTACCGCGACCTTCAATCCCATCACCCTGCCCTTTCGTGCCGATCGAACGGGGTACGACGGCCTCCTTGACAACACCTTGGTGACTCGGCTCGCCTCGGGTGGGACCCACGTGACCGCTGATGGGCAGCAACCTGTCGATGGGCTGGATACGACCGGCATTTCGTATTTGGTTTCAGAGTTCAATCGGCTTGGGAGCTCGCTAGCGGGTCGATCGAGCCCGTCGTTTGGTGCGCTGTTTGACGACGGGTATTTGCATGCGGGCGGGACAAAGTCCAGCAACTCGCAACTCGCCGCTTCGGTGAGTTCAACGGGATTCGCTTTGGTGGCGCCGAAGGTGTTTTCCTGCGATGTGGCAACAAAAGTTTGTGCCTTAGGCTACGTTCGACAAGACTTGAGCAGTAACCATGCGGTGCTGGTTACTGACCAGCAGGTCGTACAGCGTCTGGGGCGCTGGTTGTTCTACGGAAACCGCTCCGCGACTGATCGCAGTTTCGGCCTTGCCAGCGCAATTCCAACGGGCCTCGCACCCAACGGGACACTGTGCGGAAAATCGGCTGATTTCGCGGGAGGCAAAGTGCCCGCAGGATGGAGCTCAGCGCTAATCCGAACGGGCTCTGGATTTGTAAACAATCGCCTCCAAGCAAAAAGCGCGGATAGCGGAATTCTCGTTTCCTCTCCGCTACTTGTTCCACCGCCAGCGTCAGTCGGCGTACTGTTTGCAAGGTTTCAAGTTCAAACGATACCGAGTGCCTGGGGAGTCCATTTTGCCGTTCAACTGGAAGACAACGCCAACCGCGTCTGGGATTTCCAGTTCCTGAACTCGAGCACGGTCAATGCTTCGAATCCTCAAGCCGATCTGGGTTTGATTGTCCAAGCACAGCAGGGCACGGGAAACGTTTCAGTGGTGCGGGTCGCGCCTGTGCCATCACTCGCACGTACGTACGCAACCGGGTATCGTCCCGGCCGTCACTTCGTTGAAATTGCGTTCCTAAACGGCAGTCTGATTGCGCGCTTGCATAACTTGGACTCCCCTAACATTCCAGATGTCGTGCACACGCGTCGGCTGCCGCCGGAGTTCGATGTTGCAAGAGTGGTGCGAGGGCACCACTATGTTTACAGCACGGGGGCTAATGGGGTTTCCGACCCAGTTTGGAGTGATGACCTCAGCTTTTCCTGCGATACGGCGCTTAGAGATGATGACGGCTCGGCAATTGCGTCTGGCTTGCGCCTTGCGGCCACTGACGTCACCGTTGCACTTGAGGCTCTTTCTGCGGCCAGCGGGAGTTACTACTACCTTTCGCCGATGCAGTTCGCTGCAATTTCCGAGCTGAATCTCGCTGCGTCCACGACAGTGTCTTTCGTGCCCCTGGGGGCCTCAGCTGCTCTGCGACTGGTGTCTGGCACCAGAAGTGCAAGCGGCTTGCTCAATCTTCGTACTTGCGCTCTCACGACCCAAAGTACGACCGGTGGTTTTCCAAGCGCGAGCTCGCTCAATACTGTCGGTTCGGTGACAACCTTGAGTGCCTGTAGAGCGACTCTTGCCACGGCCAATCGACCTGCCTCAGGTCGATTTACGAGCTGGATGGTCGGTGCGGCGTTGGTTTTGGGCTCGGATACATCCTTGCCGGGTACGATTTCTGGGCTGTCGATTCAGTCGGCGGGGACCCTCAGCCTGGCGGGAACACCACTTGGTCAAAACGTGCTTCTGAAAGATCCCGTGGCTTTTTGAGGTCGGCACTCGTCTGCCGCAGTTGGAGGCAAACGGCTGCTGATGTGGTGTTGCGCGCTATCGCTCACTTACAGCCGCGTCATTTTGACGAGGGCTGCTCTGCCAATCCTCGCACGACTGAGGGAGGGTATCGCTGAAATTTGCTCCTTGCGCTGACCAAAAAGTCATCGGTTCTAAATGCGCCATAAAGCGCGCATTGCCACGCCAGCGAAGTCTTGATCCTTCGAATCCAGGCACAACCTAAAGGCGGGGCATCATGGCAGCCTGTCGAGTACGGCGCGCACGGCGATCTCAGAGTGGCTGAGCAAAGGGCGCGACTCGAGCCCTCGGTGCGGAACGCCAACGCAATCCCTCAAATCACCCGCTTCCTCAACTGCGTCGCCACGATTTCGGCGAGCAGCACCACAGCGAAGATGGTGAGTAACACGAGGGCCACTCGATCCCACTCGAACACGTCAATCGAGGCGTTGAGCACCATGCCGATGCCGCCTGCGCCGACCAAGCCGAGCACTGCGGATTCGCGCACGTTGATGTCCCAGCGGAAGAGGGCGATGCCCACGAAGGCGGGTTTGACTTGGGGCCAGTAGCCGTAGAGGATTCGGCTGCCTAGGCTGGCACCTGTTGCGGTGAGCGCTTCGATGCTGCCTTTGTTGGACTCTTCCAGCGCTTCGCTGAGCATTTTGCCGATGAAGCCGATGCTGTGAAACGCAATCGCGCAGGTGCCAGCGAGTGCGCCGGGGCCGAACATGGCGACGAAAAAGAGCGCCCAGAGCAGGGTGCTGATGCTGCGGGTGGCAACCAAAATGAAGCGGGCAATGGCGTTGAGCCACCACACCTTGTTGATGTTGCGCGCGGCCAAAAAGCCAATCGGCGTGGCGAGCACCAAGCCGAGTGCGGTGGAGAGGAAGGCAATGGCAATGCTGTCCATGAGTGCGCCATGCACGGTTTGAGCGCCAGTGTTCTGCGCGGTGTAGTAGAACTTCCACTCCACCGGCCACATGCGCACGAACAAATCGCGCACTTGCGCAGGCGCATCGGCCAAAAACTCGGGGATCACGTCAATGGCTTTGAACGAGATCGCAATCGCCAGCACACAGCAAAAGTAAACCGCAAAACGCTGCCAGCGCTCCGCGCTGGTGAAGCGTTGCCACTCTTTGGGCGCGGCGGGCGCAGAGGGAGAAATCGCAGCCGCGCTCATTGCTTGAACACCTTTTTCACCGCGATTTGCAGCACTTCACCGATCATGATGAGGGCGATGATGCACAGCACGATACCGAGCACAAAGTCGTAATCAAAGCGCTGGAATGCGGCAAAGAGCGTGCCGCCGATGCCGCCCGCGCCCACGATGCCCACCATCGTGGAGTTGCGCAAATTGCTGTCCACCTCGTAGGCAATGAAGCCGATGAAGCGGTACATCACTTGCGGCACCACGGCGAAGGTGAGCACATTGGCAAAACTTGCCCCCGTGGCGCGCACGGCCTCAATTTGCTTCATGCTGATTTCTTCAATGGCCTCGGCAAAGAGCTTGCCCAAGAAGCCCACAGAGGCCACCGTGAGCGCGAGCACGCCAGCGAGCGCGCCAAAGCCCACCGCCTTCACAAACACAATCGCCACGATCACGGGGTGAAAGGTGCGACACAGCGTGATCACAAAACGCGCAGGCCAGGTGACGGCGGCGGGCATGAGGTTACGCGCAGCCAAGAGGCCAATCGGCAAACTCAAAATCAGCCCGGCAGCGGATGCCAGGATGGCGATTTGCACCGTTTCCCACATGCCTTTGATCAGCTCGGCGCGTGGCGTAAAAATCGGCGGAAACATGCGGTGCACAAACTTGGCCGCGTTTTCGGTGCCCAACAAAAACCGCGCCCACGTGATGTCGACGCGGCTCAAACCCCAAGCAAAGATGATCAGCAGCACCAAGCCCAGCCACTTTTCGCCCTTGGAAAACGCAAAAGGCCGAACGTGGGCCGGCACAGCGGCTGCGGCGCTCATACAAAGCCTGTTTTGATGAAAAATTGCCCAGGTGCCATGGTGTTTATTGGGTTTGTTGCTACAAAAAAAGAATCAATGATCGTCTGAGCTTCAACGCACCCAAGTGCTCAAACGGCCTTGAGGGTCCATGCGGCGGATGCTGCTGTTGTGGCGGCCTCCTGCGCTGCTGCCGTTGCTGAAGTAGGTGTTCCCGGCATCGTCCATGCAGGAGCTGCCCAAAATGGCGGAACTCATCGAGTAATTGATGCCTTCGTCCACCAGCTTTTGGTCATCTGCCCAGATCAGTGGGTTTTCGTCGTTGCCTGAGCCGTAAAACTGCACTCGGTTGCTTTGGCCTGCGGTGTTGAATGGCAGGCGTTTGAGTGTGGCGAAGGAGTCGCGAATTTCGTAGCTGCGGCCTGGATAATTTGGCTCACTGAACACCGACACCTCAAAGCGCACGGCAGCACTTGGGCGGTGGAAATGCAAGTTGTAGATGCCCCACCAGCGCTCTTTGACCTGGTTAGAGTCGCTGCGGCGCTTTCCGGCTGGCACCTTGTAGCTGGGCCTTTCGCTGTGTGCCCAGTTGCGCATCAGCTCGGTGACTTTTCCGGCCTGAGTCACCCGGAACAAAGCCAGGCTACCTGGCCCGTTGCCGCCGAAGCTGCCTGCGGAATACACCATTTCATCGCGTGACTCGTCGTAAACAATGGCACCCGGCAGGTTTTGGAACTCGCGGCTGATGCCCTCGTCCAGATGGCAAAGGTCTTGGTGCGTCTGGATGGGAGTTTGCGAGCCATCCACGTTAAAGCGCGTCAAAAAGCAGCCCGGTGTGGTTTTGCCCTTCTCACCAAAGCCCCAGACGTTGCCGTGCTTGTCTTGCGCCCAGTCGTCGCTGCCTTCAGAAATGGCCCGATCTCTTGGGGCGTGCGGTGGCAAGCCACAGGTGCGCAGATTGCAACTGTATTTCTCACCCCTCAAATAGCTGCTGTCGGGAAACACCTCATGCGCCAGAATTTGTCCGTCGGGTTGCACACGCCAAATGCCCTTGGCAAAAGCGCTGCCGCTCGGAAAGTCAGCTGGCACGCCCACCGTGCCGCGTACCCACAAAGTGCCGTCCGGCCGGCAACTGAAATCGTCGATTCTGTTGAAGAAGCCCTGCCAGAAGTAAGGGCTGATGACCCAATTGGGATTGACGAGATCCACACGCTCTGTGGGGATGTAGGGGTTGGACAACACGCGCTTGTAACGCAGCAAGCTTTCGCCGTAGAGCATGACCACGCTGCGCGGACCGTCGGCATAGCGGGTTTTGGCCTCGGGCGGTGAAAACCACTCGTGGCTGTTGCGCCGTTCGGGGTGGATGTTGTCGCGGGTCACAGGCTCGTTGGGGTCAACGTCGATGCGCTGGCCCGGCTGCAAGATCGACTTCACGTGGAATATGGCGTAGTTGTTCTCCCACACGTAACCGGGTTCGAGCCTGGTGCCATCGGGGGCCACGGCGGGGCCCGCCGGGCTCGGTCTTGCGGCGGGCGATGCCGCGGGCACAGCAGCCGCGCTCGGCACAGCTGCGGGGACAGGCACGGAGGCAGCTGGGCGCGGCGCTGGAGCTGGCGCTGATGCGGGCCCTGATGCAGGCGGTTTAGCCTGCTGGGCGGCTTGTTGAACGGTTCGCAGCAGCTCAAGCGCTTTGCGCAGATCGTTCGATTGCGCAAATGCAAGCATTGGCGCAGACAACAGCACAGCAGTGATTAGAACTGAGCGTGGAGCGATTGATTGCATGGTGTCCACCGATCGCCTCAATACACCCAAGTGGTGATGCGCTGCGTTTTGGCATCGAGCTTGCGCACGATGCCGGCCTGGCCTTTTGAAAATCGTCGGTCCACAAAGTACCAATTGCCTGCTGGGTCTGCGCAGGCTGCTCCGATGGAGTCGCTTCTGAATTTGGACTGCTGCACGGGGCCATCCAGGTGCACGATGTCGTTGCTTCTCACGCTGGGTTGGCCTCCTCCGAGTGCAACGGGCTGCGACTGGCCAGGTGCAATGCGAAACAGCTCGTGGTTGTCGTGATTGCGCAAGTTGGAGATGAAAAAGATGCTGCCTTGGCCATCGACCGCAAAGCCCAAGAGCTCGCGGTTGGGCGGTGGGGGCATCACATTGCTCAAATCTCTGCGCCAGGGATTCGGCCACTTCGCACTGAATACTTCTTGCATGCGCCCGTCTTGCGACACGCGCCACAGCGTGGAGACATGCGCGTTTTGGGTTTGCAGCACGATTTGATCGGTGGCCGCGTCGTAGGCCAAGTTCACAGGATCAAGCATGGCTTGCGTTTGGCCGGTGTCCATGTGCCGATAGCAAGCAGTCTCAGGCGAGAGGATCACTTGCTCGCTGCCATCGGGCTTGAATTGGGACAGGCTGCACATGCGTGCGATCCACACATTGCCCTTGCGGTCTTCGGCTTGAGCCAGGATCGGCCCCTTCGCGCCCGTTCCCCGCGCACGAGCCCAGGTTTCTCGTGTGGCTGTGACGCATTCGCGGCGGTCACAAATGTGCGGCAAGCGCGGCTCAAAAAAAGGCGAAACGGCGTGCGGCGTGATCGCTCCTTCGGCGCTCACTTTCCAAAGCCCGTTGGCCGTGCCTTCATCCACATTGGAGCGTGGCACTTCGCCCTTGGCATCGAAGTGGGCGCTGCCCCTGACCAGCAAGCCGCCGTCTCTGGTGCATTGCACAAGGCTGACACCGCTGTCTGAAAAGAACCCCACGCCGCCGTTTTCAGGGTTTTGGGATTTTTGCCGCATGGCAATGAAGGGGTTGCTGACCAGCGCCACCTCGTCGGCTTTGAATGCGCGGATGCGGGGCTGCATGGGACGCTCGCCCTCGCCTACTTTGCTGGTGGCAGAGCTGGCCACCATGTCGGGCCGCACACAAAACTGCACCACGCCCGATTGGTAAGCCACTTGCGCCCGCGTGCCTCCGCGCCCAGCGAACTGCGCCTCACAGAATCTGCGGCGATCCGGCTCGCGCATGGCTGCAAATCCGGGCGGAAGTGCTGCTCCTGGGATCACGATGCTGGTGGACCCGGGGGCGGCAGATACTGGCGTTTGCGCGCCTGCTTCCAGACAGGCTGCCCCCAACAGCGCAGCAAAGATGGGCGGCAAATGGAGTTTGATGGCTAGGCGCTGCATTTGGGGGCGATTGCAATGTGAATCACGTCAGCATTTTGTGTGCCTGCGTGCTACGCCGTCAACCAGCTTTCGCCGCCATAAATTTGCTTGAGCACATCGTCGCCCAGCCCTTCGCCATTGCCGTCGTACACCACGTGGCCGCCGCTCATGCCAACGATGCGGCTGGCGAAGCGCTTGGCCAACTCCACGTCGTGCATGTTGACGATGACCGGGATGCCCTGGTCGGTGCCCACCCGCTGCAGCAGCTCCATGATTTCGACCGACGTTTTGGGGTCGAGCGAGCTGGTGGGCTCGTCGGCCAACAGCAGTTTGGGTGACTGCATCACGGCTCTGCTGATGCCCACCCGCTGGCGCTGCCCGCCTGAGAGCGAATCGGCTCTGGCATTGGCAAAGTCTTGCAGGCCCACGATGCCCAGCACCTCCCAGGCGCGGGCGATGTCGGCAGGATCGAACTTGCGCGCCCAGGCTTTGAACGCGCCCATTTTTCCGAGCACGCCTGTGAGCAGGTTCTCCATCACCGAGAGCCGCTCCACCAAGTTGTACTCTTGGAACACCATACCGATGCGCGAGCGGGCCAGCCGCAGCGCATCGCCCTTGAGCGTGACGAGGTTGGTACCGTCGAGCTCGATCTTGCCGCTGGTGGGTTCCACCAAGCGGTTGATGCAACGGATCAAGGTGCTTTTGCCAGTGCCACTCGGGCCAATGATGGCGGTCAATGCAGCAGCATCAAAGCTCAGGTCTATGCCTTGGAGCACGGGCTTGCCCGGAACGTATTCCTTGACCAAGCCCGAGATGACAAGCGATGTGCTCACAAGCAGCCTTACTTGGGCGCAGCAGCAGCGGCTTTGTCCACCGTGCGCACCACGTCCCAGTCTTTTGCGTAGTTGATGCTTACAAAGCGGTCTGCGCCGTCAAAGTCTTTTTGCATGCTGGCGGGGAAGCGGTAGTCGGCAAAGCACTTCACCATCTTGGTCGCCAGCTCGGGCTTCAGATCGTGCGCGTAGGCAAAGCTGCTGGTGGGGAATCGTTGGCTGCGGTAGATCACGCGGAAATCGGCTTCCTTGATTTGACCGCGGTCGGCCATGCGGTCAAACACGTCGCTGGCCACATGGGCAGCGTCGTAGTCGCCCGTGTTCACGCCGAGCACGGATTGGTCGTGTTTGCCGCTGAACTTGATTTCGTAGTCTTTACCCGGAGCCAGACCTTGGGCAGGCAACAGCGCGAGCGGAGCGAGATGGCCAGAATTCGACGATGGCGAGGTGTGTGCGACCTTCTTGCCCTTCAGATCAGCGGGCGTTTTGAAAGGGCTCGACGCTTTCACAATCGTGATGAGGTTATAGCCTTGATAACCTTTTGCATCGCCTTTCACGGCAAACGGAATCGCGCCCGCTTTGTTCACCGCAAACACGGTGGGCCCCGTAGAAAAGCCGCCCACATGCAAGCGGCCGGAGCGCATGGCTTCAATTTGCGCCGCGTTGTTTTGCACCTGGAAGAATCGCACCGTTTTGCCTGTGCACTGGGCCAAGTAGTCGGTAAACGGCTTGAAAATGTTTTCGTACTTGGCTGGGTCTTCCACGGGTGTGTAGGTGAAGATCAGCGTGGATGGGTCTTTGAGTTTGGCAGGGTCGGTGGGTGTGTCGGCCAGCAGGTCTTTGTTGGCATCGCAGTAGATCGGGTCGAGATCGCCACGGTTGGTGCAAGCGCCGGCAGCAGGGGCTTGAGCGAAGGTGATTTGAGCTGCGCACAGGGTGGCAGCAGCGGCGAGAAGGCGCAGGTTTGTCATGGGTTTGTCTCCAATGGGCGAATCTTCTCAGTGTAGGCAGGGCAAGGGCTTTTTGGCCCTCGGGAAAGCGTTGAGATGTCTTGCGAGCGACCCGGGGGCCATCGGCGAGGCACTTTTTGTGCAATATTGAAGCTCTGTCCATGTATTTGTTACATCTGATGCTATGAATTTTGAATTTCCCTCTGGCGATGCACTCGTGCCCCAAAGCGGCATTCGGCGCGAAATGCTGCCGCTGCCGACTGGTGTGCGCCTGAGCCTGCGCAGCGCTGGCCCCCCTGGCGCGCCCTGCGTGCTGCTGCTGCACGGCTTTCCGCAAGCCGCGTTTGTGTGGGATGAAACCTTGCTCTGGCTCGCTGGCCAGGGCTACCACGCAGTGGCCCCCAATTTGCGCGGCTACGAGCACTCCAGCGCGCCAAAAGAAGTGAGCGCCTACCGAGCCAAGCACCTGGTGCAAGACATCGCGCTGTTGGTGGGCATCGTGTCGCCCGATCACGCCTTGCACGCGCTGGTCGCTCACGATTGGGGCGGCGCGGTGGCGTGGAATCTGGCGAACCAGCAGCCTCAGCTCATGCAGCGCCTTTGCATCCTCAATTCCCCGCATCCCGGCCCGTTTTTGAGGGCGCTGCGAAGCGATCCAGCCCAGCAAGCTGCCAGCGGCTACATGAACTTCTTGGCCGAGCCGGGTGCCGCTGAGAAGCTGGCCGCGAAGGATTTTGAAATGGTGTGGCGCTTCATGACAGGCAAGGGCGGCACGGCCCCCGCCTGGCTCACGCCTCAACTCAAAGCGCAGCACGAAGCCGCTTGGCGCCTGGGCCTGCAAGGCGGCTGCAACTACTACCGCGCCTCGCCCCTGCGCACGCCGACCGCGAGCGATCCAGGCGCGGCCGCGATCTCGCTGCCACCCGAAATGCTGCAAATCAAAGTGCCCACCCGCGTGCTCTGGGGCATGGGCGACACAGCCCTCTTGCCCTGCTTGCTAGACGGGCTGGAATCGCACATCCCCGATCTGCAAATCACCCGGTTAGCCCACGCCACGCATTGGGTGCTGCACGAGGATCGGGCGGCGGTGCATGGGTGGTTGGGTGCGTCACTTTAGAGGGTGAAAACATGGCCGTTTTCGTCGCGCTCGATTTTCCAAGCACCCGCGAAGGACTGGCCTTGGTGGATCAGCTTGGCCCAGAAGCGAAGCACTACAAAGTGGGCCTGCAGCTGCTCACCGAAGAAGGCCCAGAAGTCGTTCGCGAGCTGGTTGCCAAGAAGAAGCAGGTTTTCCTCGATTTGAAGCTGCACGAAATTCCCAACTCCGTGACGGGCGCTGTGCGAGCAGCAGGCAAGCTGGGTGCGAGCATGGTCACTGTGCATGCCTGCGCAGGCTCAGCCGTTTTGCGCGCTGCCGTGCGGGCCGCTCAGCCGTTTGAGGGCTTGAAGGTGCTTGGGCTCACGGTGATCACGAGCCTCACTGACAACGATTTGCCGGAGATTGGGCTTGCGCCTTCCGTGCAGGCACAGGTGGAGCGCCTGGCAGATTTGGCGGCTGCATGCGGCTGTCACGGCGTGGTGGCTTCCGCAAACGAGGCGAGCTACCTGCGTGCACGCCTGCCCGCCGGGGTCATGATTGTGTCTCCGGGCATTCAGTTGGCCGGGGCGGGTTTGACCGATCAAGTGCG
>JAAFHN010000043.1 GCA_013298415.1 Comamonadaceae bacterium | reverse complement strand
CACGGTGTTCGCGTTGGGGATCATGCCGTACATCTCTGCCTCGATCATCATGCAGTTGCTCACCTACGTGGTGCCAACTGTGGAGGCGTGGAAGAAAGAAGGCGAAGCGGGCCGTCGCAAGATCACCCAGTACACCCGCTACGGCACCTTGGGCCTGGCTATTTTTCAGTCGATCGGTATCGCGGTCGCGCTGGAAGCCTCACCTGGCCTGGTGTTGTCGCCTGGTTTCGGCTTTCGGATCACCTGCGCGGTGTCATTGACGGCTGGCACCATGTTTTTGATGTGGCTCGGCGAACAAATCACTGAGCGCGGACTTGGCAACGGTATTTCGATCATCATCTTCGCCGGGATCGCGGCTGGCCTCCCCAGTGCCGTCGGTGGCACACTTGAGTTGGTTCGCACCGGCGCGATGAGCCCACTGATTGCCTTGTTGATCATGGTGCTTGTGATCGGTGTGACATATTTCGTGGTGTTTGTCGAGCGTGGTCAGCGCAAGATTTTGGTGAACTACGCTCGGCGGCAAGTCGGCAACAAAGTGTACGGTGGCCAGTCCTCGCATCTGCCGCTGAAGCTGAACATGGCTGGTGTGATCCCCCCGATTTTCGCGTCGTCGATCATCCTCTTGCCTGCGACCGTGGTGAGCTGGTTCTCCACTGGCGACTCAATGCGTTGGCTCAAAGACATCGCCTCCGCTCTGGCGCCGGGCCAACCGATCTACGTCTTGCTGTTTGCAGTCGCCATCATTTTCTTCTGCTTTTTCTACACCGCTCTGGTGTTCAACAGTCGCGAGACTGCCGACAACCTGAAGAAAAGCGGTGCGTTCATTCCCGGTATTCGCCCCGGTGAGCAAACTGCGAAGTACATCGACAAGATTTTGTTGCGACTCACGATGGTGGGCGCGCTCTACATCACCTTGGTTTGCTTGTTGCCCGAGTTCCTCACCTTGCGTTTCGCTGTGCCGTTTTACTTCGGTGGAACTTCGCTTTTGATCGTGGTGGTTGTAACGATGGACTTCATGGCCCAGGTGCAGAACTACATGATGTCGCAACAGTATGAATCCCTGCTCAAGAAGGCCAACTTCAAGGGCGCCCTGGGCACCAATTAACACAGAATCCCGTCAACAAGTCACGTACCGAGGCGCAAGTGTTGCGCTGTGGAGAGAAATATGAAAGTCGCAGCATCCGTCAAAAAAATCTGTCGCAACTGCAAAATCATTCGACGCAACGGCGTTGTGCGTGTGATTTGTACTGATCCGCGCCACAAGCAGCGGCAGGGCTAATCGGCCCAATCGTAGAGCTCGACGCAACGCATCCGTAGGAACCCATCATGGCCCGTATTGCTGGTATCAACATTCCGCCACACCAACACGCAGAAATTGGCCTGACCGCCATCTTCGGCATTGGTCGCACGCGTGCACGCAAGATCTGTGAAGCTTGCGGCATCGCGTACTCCAAGAAGGTGAAAGACTTCTCCGATCAAGACTTGGAGCGCATCCGCGATGCGATCGGTCGTTACACCATCGAAGGCGATCTGCGCCGTGAAACCACGATGAACATCAAGCGATTGATGGACATCGGTTGTTACCGTGGCTTCCGCCATCGCCGTGGTTTGCCTGTGCGTGGTCAGCGTACCCGCACCAATGCACGCACGCGCAAGGGGCCGCGTCGCGCAGCCCAGGCTCTGAAGAAATAACCTGATCTAGAAAGCTCAGCATGGCAAAAGCACCAGCAAACAACGCTGCGCAACGCGTCCGCAAGAAAGTTCGCAAGAACATTGCCGACGGCATCGCTCACGTGCACGCGTCGTTCAACAACACGATCATCACGATCACTGATCGCCAAGGCAATTCTTTGTCTTGGGCGTCTTCTGGCGGCCAAGGATTCAAAGGCTCGCGCAAGTCCACACCGTTTGCTGCGCAGGTGGCCAGCGAAGTGGCTGGTCGCGCCGCGATGGAGCAAGGCATTAAAAATTTGGATGTCGAAATCAAAGGCCCCGGCCCAGGCCGTGAGTCTTCGGTTCGCGCTCTGGGGGCGCTTGGCATTCGAATCAACTCAATTTCCGATGTGACGCCGGTGCCGCACAACGGCTGCCGCCCGCAAAAGCGCCGCCGCATTTAAACCGGAATCAAGCGGTTGGACCTAGGGTAATTCCTAGGCTACAATCGCAGGTTTGCCGCGCTGATCGTCTGCGCGGCATTTTCGTCTGTGTGGCTCAGGTATTGGCCTCACTTCAACACAAGCCCACCGCCGTTTCATGACTGAAGCGGCTCCTGCAAAAACAGTTTGCAGCAGAACAGCATAAGGAAGCAACGTGGCACGTTACATCGGCCCCAAGGCCAAACTCTCACGCCGTGAAGGCACTGACCTGTTCCTCAAAAGCGCCCGCCGCGCATTGAGCGACAAGTCCAAAGCCGACGTCAAACCTGGCCAACACGGCCGTACCAGCGGTCAGCGTACCTCTGACTTCGGTTTGCAGTTGCGTGAAAAGCAAAAGATCAAGCGCATGTACGGCGTGCTGGAGCGCCAGTTCCGCCGCTGCTTCGAAGAGGCAGATCGCCGCCGTGGCAACACCGGCGCCAATTTGCTCTCCATCCTGGAATCTCGGCTCGACAACGTCGTCTACCGCATGGGGTTCGCATCCACGCGTGCAGAAGCTCGCCAGCTGGTGTCGCACAAGCAAATCGTCCTGAATGGCGACGTCGCGAACATTCCGTCGATGATGGTCAAGGCCGGTGACCAAGTCGCCGTTCGCGACAAGGCGAAGAAACAAGTGCGCGTGCAAGAGGCGTTGCTGTTGGCTGAACAAATCGGCTTCCCCGCTTGGGTGGAAGTCAGCAAGGACAAAGCCGAAGGCGTGTTCAAGAAAGCACCGGACCGCGATGAGTTCGGTGCTGACATCAACGAATCCCTCGTGGTGGAGTTGTACTCGCGTTGATGGCCGCATGACGCGCCGCAAGCCCATTGCAGCGCGTCCGGTGTTGAATGGGATCCCAGTCCTTGGTGCGCAGTGCGCTGTGTGCAAACGCATCAAGGGTGTCTGCCAGCCTTATCGGCGTAACGAGCCGAGGGCAACTTTAGGAAGACTGCATGCAAACCAATCTGCTCAAACCCAATGCCATTCAAGTGGAGCCTCTTGGCCATAACAAGAGTCGCGTCACGCTGGAGCCCTTCGAGCGCGGCTACGGTCACACGCTCGGCAACGCGCTTCGTCGCGTGCTGCTCTCCTCCATGGTCGGGTATGCGCCCACCGAAGTTACGATTGCTTCCGTTTTGCACGAGTACTCGTCCATCGACGGTGTGCAAGAGGACGTGGTGAACATCCTTTTGAACCTCAAAGGGGTGGTGTTCAAACTGCATAACCGCGATGAAGTCACGCTCAGCCTGCGCCGCGATGGAGAAGGCGCTGTGACGGCGGCTGACATTCAGACGCCGCATGACGTGGAAATTGTGAATCCCGGTCACGTGATTGCGCACCTGAGCCAAGGCGGCAAGCTCGACATGCAAATCAAGGTCGAAAAAGGCCGTGGTTACGTGCCCGGTTCCGTGCGCCGCTACGGCGATGAGCCCAGCAAGAGCATTGGCCGCATCGTGTTGGATGCATCCTTTGCGCCCATCAAGCGCGTGAGCTACGCCGTTGAGAACGCTCGCGTGGAGCAGCGCACCGATCTCGACAAGCTCGTGATGGAGATCGAAACCAACGGTGCTGTGACCGCGGAAGACGCCGTGCGTGCATCTGCCAAGATTTTGGTGGAGCAGCTGGCAGTGTTCGCTCAGTTGGAAGGCAGCGAATTGGCAGCCTTCGATGCGCCGGTGCCACGTGCTGCATCGAACTTCGATCCGATTTTGCTGCGCCCTGTGGATGAGCTTGAGCTCACCGTGCGCTCCGCAAACTGCTTGAAGGCGGAGAACATTTACTACATCGGCGACCTGATCCAGCGTACCGAAAACGAGCTGCTCAAAACCCCGAACCTGGGCCGCAAATCGCTCAACGAAATCAAAGAAGTGCTGGCTTCTCGCGGCCTCACTCTGGGCATGAAGCTTGAAAACTGGCCGCCCGCTGGTTTGGACAAGCGCTGATTCAGGTTTTTGTAAACCCTCCAACGCAATCGGCCAGTACCTGATCCGGCTGGCCCTCAACTCAAAAGGAAATTCAAATGCGTCACGGACACGGCCTTCGCAAACTCAATCGCACCAGCGAGCATCGTCTCGCGATGTTGCAAAACATGATGAACTCGCTGCTCACGCACGAAGCCATCAAAACCACCCTGCCCAAAGCCAAAGAGCTGCGCCGCGTGGTGGAGCCGATGATCACCTTGGCCAAAGAAGACAGCGTGGCCAATCGCCGTCTGGCTTTCTCCCGCCTGCGTGATCGCGACGTGGTCACCAAGCTTTTCACCACGCTTGGCCCTCGCTACAAGGCCCGCCCCGGCGGCTACACGCGCATTCTGAAGATGGGTTTCCGCGTGGGAGACAACGCGCCAATGGCCTATGTGGAGTTGGTGGACCGCCCGGATTTGGACGCGGCCTCGGCAGCCCAAGGGAAAGCGGAATAAATCAAATTGGATTTTGAATGATTGGGGATTTCCCTGAAATTGGGATATACTCAGAGGTTCTGACGCGGAGTGGAGCAGCCTGGTAGCTCGTTGGGCTCATAACCCAAAGGTCGTAAGTTCAAATCTTGCCTCCGCAACCAATTCAAATGCCCGCTGGTTCACTCCGGCGGGCTTTTTGTTTTGGGCGGCGGCCTTCTTTGGAAATGCAATTGGACGCGAAACTTATCGTGATCGACACCAATGTGGTGCTGGATCTTTGGGGTTTTGGCGATCCCCGCACGCATCTCTGGGCTCAGCGCCTGGATTCGGCGTCCTCTGGCCCCAGCCTGAGGTGGATCGCAACGGCGGCGATGCGCGACGAGCTGCATTCGGTGTTGACGCGCCCACACCTGATCGATGCTTTTGCCGCTCGGGGGCGGAGTGCCCAAGGCGTTGCGGAGGGGTTTGATCGGTTTGCGAAGATCGTCCCGCGCCCTGAGCCTTTGCCTCAAGCCCTGCGCGTGCATTGCAGCGACTGCGACGACCAAAAGTTCATCGATTTGGCGCTGGCCAGGCAAGCCATCTTGCTCACGAAGGATAAAGCGCTCATCAAGTGCAAGAAGCGTTTGGCCAGCCGAGGTGTGACGTTGATCGTGCCCAGCCTCTGACACTGCCCGCCGCTCGTCGCCCGCCCACCCGGCGCCGAGCGCCGAGCGCCTGCAATCTGTACAGCGCTACCGTCCTGACCAGTTGGCTTTGCGCTTTTGTTGGAATGCCGATTGGCCTTCTTTGGCATCTTCGCTGAGCGTGAAAAGCGCGATTTGACTCTCGGCAAAGCTGATGCTTTCTTCGAAGCCCAAGCTCTCCATCTTTTTCAGCATGTACAGGCCGCGCCGAATCGCGGCAGGCGATTTGTCGAGCAGGCGGCCGAGCAACCAATCGAGCTTGGCGTCCAGCGTGCTGAGCGGGTCTGCGCCTGCGGGGGCCGGATCTGCGACGTGATTGATCAAGTTCATCGCCAGGGCCTCGGAGGCTGCTACCGGCTCGCCTGTGATGCACAACTCCGTCAGGACACGCTTCGGGATTTGGTGCTGAAGCACCGCCAGCACCTGGGCAGGAAAGACCCCCACTTTTACCTCGGGCAACCCGAAGATCGCATGGGGTGCGGCCACTGCCATGTCGCACATCGCCAGCAAACCCATGCCACCTGCCATGCAAGCGCCGTTGACGCGAGCAACCGTGGGCACGGTGCTCATTTTGGCCTTGCGAAACACATTGGCAAGGTTCGCATAGGGCTCTGAGTAGTCCTGAACGAAGGTGTTGCTGGTTTGCAAGTCTGCGCCTGCGCAAAACGCCTTGCTGCCCGCGCCGGTGAGCACGATGGCTCTGGTGCTCCGGTCGGCTTGGGCATCGTCGAAGGCTTGCCCCAGCCCTCGCAGCACCTCAGCACTCATTGCGTTTCGGCGCTCTTCGCGGTTGATGGTGAGCCACATCACAGACTGGCCGTGCAGGGTGCGCGTCTCGCGCAATAAGTCGTTGCTCATTTCGGATGCCCTATGGGTATGAGACTGAGAAGCTTAACCGCCGAGGGAGGAAAACGCACACTATCAAAACCGCAGCAATAAACATAACGAATACTAAGACAGAGATGGCTTTTTGGTGGGAATTGAGCGTCCGACCCAACCCTTCGCCTCAATTGGCGCCCTTCAACACACGCCGGTACTGGATGGCTTCGGCAACGTGCGTCACTTGCACTTTCGCAGCGCCAGCCAGATCCGCGATGCTGCGCGCCACCTTGAGCGCGCGGTGGGTGCTGCGCCCGCTCCAGCCCAGTCGTGCTGCCGCGGTTTGCAAGAACTTCGCAGCAGGCTCGTCCACCTTCGCGTGCTCCAGCAGCAGCGCGGCATCGAGCTGCGCGTTCAGCGCGCCCTGCCTGGCGATGGAGCGGCCCCGAGCCAGCGCCACGCGCTCGGCCATTTGGGCGGAAGTGTCAGCGCGCTGGTTGGAGAGCAATTGCTCGGGTGCGATGGCCGAGACTTCCACGTGCAGATCGATGCGATCCAGCAGCGGCCCGCTCAGCTTGCCCTGATAGCGAGACACTTGATCGGGCGTGCAGCGACAAGCCTTGAGCGTGGAGCCAAGATGTCCGCAGGGGCATGGGTTCATGGCCGCGAGCAGCTGAAAGCGCGCCGGAAATTGAACGCTGCGTGCCGCGCGGCTGATGGTGATGTGACCCACTTCGAGCGGCTCGCGCAGGGCCTCTAACGCCGCCCTCGCAAATTCGGGCATTTCGTCCAAAAAAAGCACGCCCTGATGCGAAAGCGTGATCTCTCCGGGCCTTGGGGGAGAGCCGCCTCCCACCAGCGCCGCCGCGCTCGCAGTGTGGTGTGGGGCAGCCATGGGGCGGCGCCCCCAAGTCTCGATGCGAAAACGCCCAGCCGCGTCTTGAAGCGCGGCAGTTTCCAGCGCTTCCTCCGCTGACAAGGGCGGGAGCAGACCCGAAAATCGCTGGGCCAGCATGCTTTTGCCGGTGCCCGGTGGCCCGACCATCAGCACGCTGTGGCCGCCTGCGGCAGCGATCTCCAGAGCCCGCTTGGCCGCCGATTGGCCCTTCACGTCTGCCATGTCCGGCCCATGTGAAGGCAAGCACAGCTCGGGTGCGGGCTCGGCGCACATGCGCTCGGCCGAGCTGGAGCCGGAAAGCGCAAGAAAGTGCGCAACGACTTGCATGAGGTGTGTGGCACCCAGCACCTCCACGCCGGGTGCAAGCGCGGCCTCCTCAGCGTTAGCCTTTGGCAGCACCACAGAACGAGGCTGCTCAGCACCAGTGCATCTTGCAACCGCCAAACTCATGGCCAGCGCGCCGCGCACTGGCCGCAGATCACCGGAGAGCGACAACTCACCCACGCACTCGTGCCGCGCAAGCGCGCCCGCAGGAATTTGGCCTGATGCGACCAAGATACCGAGCGCGATCGGCAGGTCAAAGCGCCCGGAGTCTTTGGGTAAATCGGCTGGTGCCAGATTCACGACCACTTTTTTGTTGTGCGGAAACTCCAGCCCGCAATTGAGCAAGGCGCTGCGCACGCGTTCACGAGCCTCCTTGACCTCGGTATCCGCCAAGCCCACAAGGGTGAACGAGGGCAAGCCATTGGCCAGATGCACCTCCACGGTGACTTCGGGTGCCTGCAAGCCGTGCAGGCCGCGACTGTGAATGACTGCAAGCGACATGGTTGGCTTTCGGCACTTATTTGGTGCGCGATCATCGAACGAGGGGTCAGCGCGCGCACCAAGACTGTGCGAAGATGAAATCAGGTGCGGGCGAAAGAAGAGGACTGTCATTTTATACAGTTCTTTTCCACCGACACAACAAGCCCTTGCCTTGGCAAATGGATTGGCACGCTTTGTGCATCCACTGACCAGCGTATCCCTTCAAACCTTCCGGAGAAGCCTCATGCACAACACCACCAAAATCGTCGCGGCCCTGCTTGCAGCCTGCGCTGCCACCGCCGCATTTGCTCAAGCCAAAGCGCCCGAGCCAGACTACACCGTGTCGTTCAACGCCGGCCTGGTGACCGACTACCGCTACCGTGGCATCAGCCAGTCTGGCAAGAAGCCTGCCCTGCAAGGCGGCGTGGATTACGTGGCCAAGAGTGGTTTTTACGCTGGCGCATGGGGCTCCACCATCACTTGGATCAAAGACAGCAGCGCCCCCCGAATTCCTGTGAAGGGTCCCGTGGAGATCGACATTTACGGCGGCTACAAAGGCGAAATCAGCAAAGACCTCGGCTACGACGTGGGCGTGCTCCAGTATTGGTATGTTGGCAATGACCTGAGCAAGGTCTCTACCGCCAACGCGAACACCACCGAGATCTACGGCGCAATCACCGCTGGCGCCTTCACCGCCAAGCTTTCCAACTCCGTCACCAACCTCTTTGGCACGCCCAACAGCAAGAACTCGACCTACTTGGACCTCAGCTACACCTTCGATTTGGGCAGCGGCCTGACGGTGGTGCCACACGTGGGCAGCCAAAAGGTGAAGGGTGCTGTGACCTACACCGACTACTCGCTCACTGTTGCCAAGGACATGGACGGCCTGGTGCTGAGCGCCGCACTGATCGGCACCGACAAGAAAAACTTCTTCACCCTGCCCGGCTCTGGCACCAAAGACCTGGGCGGCAACAGCCTGGTGCTGGGTGTGAAGAAGAACTTCTGAGCTGAAGCCTCGGATCACGCGTTTCGCGATTCACCAAAAGAGACAAAGGTCAAACCATCATGAAACTCATCACCGCCATCATCAAACCCTTCAAGCTCGACGAGGTGCGTGAAGCCTTGTCGGGCATCGGCGTGCAGGGCATCACCGTCACCGAAGTCAAAGGCTTCGGTCGTCAAAAAGGCCACACCGAGCTGTACCGTGGTGCGGAATATGTGGTGGACTTTCTGCCCAAAGTCAAAGTGGAAGCCGCCGTGGCCACCGAACTGGTGGAGCGCGTGATCGAAGCCATCGAGGGTGCGGCTCGCACCGGAAAGATCGGCGACGGCAAGATTTTTGTGTACGACCTGGAACAGGTGGTGCGCATTCGCACCGGCGAAACCGGCAAAGAAGCGCTCTGATCTGAGCCCAAAGCAAACGATCAGCACTTGCTCTCGCATTCTGGAGTGATCCCATGAAAAAAACTTTCTCGTCTCTGCTCGCCGTCTTGGCTGTCGCGTGGTTCGCGGCTTTTTCCGCGCAGGCCATCGCACAGGCTCCTGCAGCCTCAGCGCCCGCCGTAGCGGCTGCTGCGTCCGATGCCAAAGCTGCGGCTCCTGCAGCCGCGGCTTCTGCCGCCGCGCCAGCAGCAGCCGCAGCGGCCTCTTCCGCAGCATCCGCCGCCGCGCCTGTGCCAGTGCCCAACAAGGGCGACACCGCCTGGATGATGGTGGCGACCTTGCTCGTGATCCTGATGACGCTGCCAGGCCTTGCGCTCTTCTACGGCGGCTTGGTGCGCAGCAAAAACATGCTGTCTGTGCTCATGCAAATCATGGTCACATTCAGCCTGATCGTGGTGCTGTGGGTCATCTATGGCTACAGCTTTGCGTTCACCGAAGGCGGCAAGTTCATCGGCGGCACGGATCGCTTGTTCTTGAAAGGCATTTGGGACAACGCAGCGGGCACCTTTGCCAACGCCGCGACCTTCAGCAAGGGCGTGTACATCCCCGAGATCGTGTTTGCAGCCTTCCAGGCCACGTTTGCCGGCATCACCTGCTGCTTGATCGTGGGCGCGTTTGCTGAGCGGATCAAATTCGCCGCCGTGCTCGTGTTCATGGTGCTGTGGTTCACCTTCAGCTACTTGCCGATTGCGCACATGGTTTGGTTCTGGATGGGCCCAGATGCCTACGCCAGCAAAGAAGTGGCGGATGCGATGACAGCCAAAGCTGGGCTGATCTGGCAATGGGGCGCTCTCGACTTCGCAGGCGGCACCGTGGTGCACATCAACGCCGGTGTGGCTGGCTTGGTGGGTGCCTACATGCTGGGCAAGCGGGTTGGCTACGGCAAGGAAGCCATGGCTCCGCACAGCTTGACCTTGACCATGGTTGGCGCCGCCCTCTTGTGGGTGGGCTGGTTTGGTTTCAATGCCGGCTCTGCGCTGGAAGCCAACGGTTTCGCCGCTTTGGCCTTCATCAACACCTTCACCGCCACGGCTGCCGCAGTGCTGGCCTGGTGTGTGGGTGAGGCGCTCACCAAGGGCAAGGCTTCCATGCTGGGTGCGGCCTCGGGTGCTGTTGCTGGTTTGGTGGCCATCACGCCAGCGGCTGGCAATGTAGGCCCGATGGGCGGCATTGCCATCGGCTTCATTGCGGGCTTTGCTTGCTTGTGGGGTGTGAACGGCTTGAAACGCCTGTTGGGCGCAGACGACAGTCTGGATGTCTTCGGCGTGCACGGCGTCGGCGGTATCGTGGGTGCTTTGCTCACCGGCGTGTTTGCCAGCCCATCCTTGGGTGGCCCGAGCGCCATGGGCGACTGGGTGACGGCCACGATGGTGACTGCGGCCGACTACTCGATTGCAAGCCAGGTGTGGATCCAAGCGAAGGCAGTGCTGCTGACTGTGGTGTGGTCTGGCGTGGTGTCTGTGATCGCTTACAAGATCGTGGACATGACCATTGGCCTGCGGGTGAGCGAAGAAGCCGAGCGCGAAGGCCTGGACATCACCAGCCACGGCGAAACGGCTTACCACCGTTGAAGCCTAGCCCCGCTGAAACGAAGAAGCCCGCGCAAGCGGGCTTTTTTGTTGGGTGAGCCCGATGGGGTTCAGGACAGCCGGACGCAAAAGACGCCAAGGTTTCGCAAAAGGCGCGATAAGCAGCCAAAAGGCAAAATCTCGTGACAAACCTCCAGGTTGTCCAATTGAAATTAATGTTCGTTGCTATCAAATTTGAACCTAGAAACCGCAGTTGAACGCGCCCGAGTGGGCCTGCGTGGGGCCGATCCAGCAAGGCGCGAGGACGCAGCGCACTCGTGTGCGCAAGGACGAACAACGCCGCTGGGCGGCCTCAGGCGGGCCCAATCGGGTGCGTAGCGCTTTCACCCGATTGGTGAGTTTGATAAGCGAAGAAACTTTAGTGTAATCAGGTACTTATCAGTGAAGTAAGCGGTCAGCTGCGGTTTCTAGGGAAACTCTGCAAAACCTCCCCCTCCGTGGCAACGGCCTGCAGGGGTAGCGCGTTATAGGTTGATGCAGCAACAAGTCTTCGCCCAAGATGCCTTCTTCCAAAGCAGCAAGCTCACCCGAA
>JAAFHN010000519.1 GCA_013298415.1 Comamonadaceae bacterium | reverse complement strand
GACGTTCCGAGGAATCCGTATGGTGACCGTAGTGAAAGCCGCAGACGCGGCAAAGCAAGCCACGCAAACCGCAGCGAGGGCCATGCGCAAGCGCGTGGTGAAGCCCGCGCAGCAGGCCGTGATGGGCAGTCTGGGCCTCTCTGGCGAGCGCATGACCAAGGTGGACACCGCTTGGCTGCGCATGGATTCCGACACGAATTTGATGATGATCGTGGGAGTGTGGGTGTTGAAGCCCGGCATCAACCGCGAAGACCTGATCGAGCGGCTGGAGGCGCGTTTGCTCAAATACCGCCGCTTCACGCAAAAAGTGGTGGAAGACCCGGCAGGTGCCACTTGGGTGAACGACCGCAAGTTCTCATTTGAGTACCACGTGCAGAGCGAAACCCTGCCCAAGGGCAAGAACCAAAGCGAAGCATTGAAGGCCCGCGTGGGTGATTTGGCGGCTGTGCCGCTGGATCGCAATCGGCCCTTGTGGCAATTCCATTTGATCGAGGATTACACCGGGCCCGATGGCGAAAAAGCATCTGCCCTGATTGCGCGCATCCACCACTGCATTGCAGACGGCATCGCGCTGATCGCCGTGATGATGAGTTTGGTGGACGGCGGCGCCGCCCCGCCGGAGCGCAAGGCCCGCGAGAAAACGGAAGGCGTGGAAGACTGGATCACCGAGACCTTGCTCAAGCCCTTCACCGGCGTGGCGGTGAAAGCGATTGAGATGGCGGGGCAGGGCACGGCCAAAGGCATAGGCGTGGCCAGCAGCATGGGCGCGCAAGGCATGGCGGGCTTTCAGCAAACCATGCAAATGCTGATGGATCCGCAAGCCGCGATGCAAAACGTGATGCAAAGCGTCACCGGTGCGGCATCGGGTTTTGAAGGTGGATTTGCCTCTGGCTTGGCAGGCTTACAAAAAGCCCTGCCGCCGGGCTTGCAGCAAAACATTCCCCAGGCGCTCGACATGGCGCGCATGGGCTACCAAGTGGCAACCGATGCGATGGCGCTTGCGCTGATGCAAGACGATTCACCCACCCGCTTGAAAGGCAAGGCGGGTGGCGAAAAGCGCGTGGCCTGGTGCGAGCCGCTGCCGCTTGAAGAAGTGCGCGCGGTGAGCAAAGGCTTGGGGTGCAGCATCAACGACGTGCTCCTCGCCTGCGTGGCTGGCGCCATGGGCGAGTATTTGAAATCCAAGGGCGACGACCCCACGGGCAAAGAAATCCGTGCCATGGTGCCTGTGAACCTGCGCCCAATTGAGCAGGCTTACAAGCTCGGCAACCGCTTTGGCCTGGCACCGCTGGTGCTGCCGATTGGCATTGACAACCCGATTGAGCGCGTGTTTGAAGTGCGCGCCCGCATGGCTGCGCTCAAAGGCAGCTACCAGCCGATGATGGCGTTCAGCTTGCTCGCGCTTGCAGGCCTGCTGATCAAGCCAGCGCAAGACGCGATGCTGAACCTCTTTGGCAAAAAGACGACGGCAGTGATGACCAATGTGCCGGGGCCGAAAGAAAAGCTCAAGTTTTGCGGCTCAGTGCTGGATCAAACCATGTTTTGGGTGCCGCAAAGCGGCGACGTGGGCCTGGGCGTGAGCATCCTGAGCTACGGCGGCGGCGTGCAATTCGGCGTGATCACCGACAGCGCGCTGTGCCCCGACCCCGAAGGCATCATCGACCACTTCGAGCCCGAGTTCATCAAGCTCATGTGGACCGTGTTGATGTTGCCTTGGGAGTGAGGCGGCCGGTTAGGGATCCGAACAGCCAAATGAACGCAGAGTTCGCAAAATCACGCAGAGTTCGCGGAGTCAATCCGAGTTTAAATTGCTATATAAGAAATAGCGTCGTATTCAATAAAAATTTGGACAGAGAGAGGATTTCACACAAAAAGCCTCTCTTTTTGGCTGTTTACTTTGCGCCCTTTGCGTCCATTTCGCGCCCTTTGCGTTCAAATTCCCCCTGACCCCAACCCCCATGACCACCACAACCCCCGACGTTTCACACATTGCGCCGCGTGACAAGGCGGAGATCCTGGCGCAGGCTTTGCCTTACATCCGCCGCTTTCATGGCAAAACCATCGTCATCAAGTACGGCGGCAATGCGATGACCGACCCCGCGCTTCAGGCTGACTTTGCTGAAGACGTGGTGCTTTTGAAGCTCGTGGGCATGAACCCGGTGGTCGTTCACGGTGGCGGCCCGCAAATTGAAGAGGCGCTGAATCGTCTCGGCAAAAAAGGCGAGTTTGTGCAGGGCATGCGTGTGACCGATGCCGAGACCATGGGTGTGGTGGAGTGGGTGCTGGCCGGCGAAGTGCAGCAGGACATCGTCGGCCTCATCAACCATGCTGGCGGCAAGGCAGTGGGCCTAACGGGTCGGGACGGCGGCTTGATCCGCGCGCGCAAGCTGCGCATGAGCGACAAAGACGACCCGAGCAAGGAGCACGACGTGGGCCAGGTGGGCGACATCGTGTCGATTGACCCGAGCGTGGTGAAAGCGCTTCAAGACGATGCCTTCATCCCCGTGGTGAGCCCGATTGGCTTTGGCGAACACAACGAAAGCTACAACATCAATGCCGACGTGGTGGCCGCCAAACTGGCCACCGTGCTCAAAGCCGAGAAGCTGATGATGCTCACCAACATCAAAGGCGTGCTCGATAAAGAAGGCAAGCTGCTCACCGAGCTGACTGCCCGGCGCATCGACGAGCTGGTGGCCGACGGCACGATCTCAGGCGGCAT
>JAAFHN010000142.1 GCA_013298415.1 Comamonadaceae bacterium | reverse complement strand
GAAAACCCATCAGTTCAGGGTTCACGTAGCCAGTTTGCACCGCCCACAGGTAGCCCGCCAATCCTGCCAAGCCTCCCGCCAGCGTGAAGGCCGTGAGCTTGTAGCCAAAGCTGCCAAAACCCATGGCCCGCATGCGGTGCTCGTTCACGCGAATGCCCGAGAGCACTCGGCCAAAAGGGCTCATCAGCAAGCGGCGCAAGAAGGCATACACGGCCAGCATGAACGCGAACACCGCGAAGTACAAAACGCGCTTGTTGTCGAAATCCAGGCCCGGGAAGGTGGGACGGAAGTTCACGTAGAGCCCGTCTGAGCCGCCGCGTGCTTTGTTGTCAAAAAACAAGAAAAATACCATCTGCGCAAAGGCGAGCGTGACCATGATGAAGTAGATGCCGTGGGTGCGCACCACGAAAAATCCGATGATGAGCGCTGCAAGCGCTGAAGCAGCTACGGCCAGTGGCAAGCTCCACCAGAGCGCCACGCCCGCATCGCCGCGCGTGGCAAACGCAAGCACATAGCCTGCCAAGCCAAAGTAAGCCGCATGGCCGAGTGACACCAGACCGGTCACGCCTTGCAGCAAATCCAAGCTCATCGCAAAGATCGCCAAGATCATCATGCGCGTGACCATCTGCACATAAAAATCGGTGCCCACAAACGGAAAAATCGCGAGTGCCGCGATCAGCAAGCCGAGCGTGAGCTGGGCGCTTTTCGGCAGCGCTTCAATGTTGGCGGTGGGCAAGCTCATGACTTGAAAAGCCCTTCGGGTTTGAAGAGCAACACCGCCGCCATCAGCACATAAACGAGCATGCCCGAGAACTGGGGCAACAGCACCTTGCCAAATGTGTCCACCACGCCCACCATGAGTGCCGCAATCAGCGCGCCGCGCACCGAGCCGATGCCGCCGATGGTGACCACCACAAAGCACATGATGAGCACGCCAGAGCCCATGCCGGGATAGACGGAAGCAATTGGCGCAGCGATGATGCCCGCCACGGTTGCGAGCGCCACGCCGAGCGCGAACACGAAGGCGTGGATGCGGGTGATGTTGATGCCGAGCGCTTCTGTCATCGCGTGGTTGAAGGCCCCAGCGCGAATCTTCATGCCCAGCTTGGTGCGCGAGATCAGCAGATACAGCCCAATCGCGAGCACGATGCAAACGCCCGACATGAAGAGGCGATAGACCGGATAGCTGAGCGTGTCTGTCAGCGGTATCGACCAATCAAGCGCGGCAGGGATCTTCACGCCATGTACGTCGTCGCCCCAAATGATGCTGCGCAGCTCTTCAAAAATGTAGATGAGGCCGAAAGTGAGCAGCACTTGATCGAGGTGGCTGCGGTGATAGAAGTGCCGGAACAGCAATTGCTCCAAGGCCCAACCAAAGGCGAGTGCGAGCACACAGCCGCCCAGGATCGCCAGCGTCAAACTGCCAAAGAGCGGCGCAAGCGCGTAAGCCAAATACGCACCCAGCATGTAAAAGCTGCCATGCGCCAGATTCACCACGCCCATGATCCCAAAAATCAGCGTCAACCCCGCCGCCAGCATGAAGAGCAGCAGCCCGTACTGCACGCTGTTCAAGAGCTGGATGAGGAAGGTGGGTAGATCCATCGAGTGGCGGTCAGGGGGCAGTTTTTGAACGCAGAGTTCGTGGAGCGGTTGAGGCTGAGCAGCCGTTTTGAACGCAAAGGGCGCGAAATGAACGCGAAGGGCGCAAAAATCACAGCCCAAAGGACCGTTTTTTGTAGATATCGCCTCGCTGTCCTAGTATCTATTTACTTTGATGCTACATAAAATATAGCATCTACCTGGACTGACTCTGCGAACTCTGCGTTTGTTTTGCGAACTTTGCGTTCATTTGGGCTGTTCACTGCTGCCGGCCGCTTACCCCATCCGGCACCCAGCTCCGGAGTCGGCCAATTGTTTGGCGGCGATGCCTACCACTTTGTTTTCGCGATCGGCAACTTTGCGCAGGTAGATGTCTTGAATGGGGTTGTGGGCTTTGCTCATCGTCCACTTACCGCGAGGGCTGTCGATGGTGGCGCCTTCCATGGCTTTGTGGAGCGCGGCTTTGTTGCTCATGTCGCCCTTCACGGCGTTCATGCCCGCGATCAACAAGAGGCCGGAGTCAAAACCTTGCACGGCATACACATCGGGCTGAGCGCGGTAGGTGGTGGCAAACGCGGTGCGGAAGGCTTTGTTGCGCGGGGTATCGAGCGAATCGCTGTAGTGCAGCGTGGTCATGATGCCGTCTGCCGCCGGGCCTGCGGCTTGCAGCACGCCTTCGGTGAGGAAGCCTGAGCCGTAGAGCGGGATTTTGTCTTTCAAGCCAGCGGCGGCGTAGTCGCGGATGAATTTGGCGGCGCCCGCACCTGCAAAAAAGCACGCCACTGCGTCAGGCTTGAGCGTGGCGATCTCGGTCAGCAAAGCTTGAAACTCCACGTTCGGGAAGGGCAGACCGAGTTCTTTGACGATGGTGCCGCCGGCCTTGGTGTAGCCGTCTTTGAAGCCTTCGAAAGCCTCGTCGCCTGCGGCGTATTTCCAGGTGATCCACACGGCCTTTTTGTGGCCCTTGTCCATCATCGGTTTGCCCAAAGCCAGCGTGGGCTGCGAGTTGGTGAAGCTGGTGCGAAACACGTTGGGCGCGCATTGGGCGCGGGTGGCCGCGTGTACGCCAGCATTGGGAATGATGCTGAGCACACCGCTTTCGCGCGCCACACGGTGAATGCCCATTTGCACGCCCGAATGCACCGTGCCGATCAGCACATCTACCTTGTCGCGCTGCACGAGTTTGTTGGCGTTTTCCACGCCTTTGGGTGGATCAGACTCGTCGTCTACCTTGAAAAACTCCACATCGCGCCCGCCGAGCTTGCCGCCTTGTTGGTCGATGGCCATGCGAAAGGCGTTGTCGATGTTGGTGCCGAGCGAAGCAAAGGTGCCGGTATACGGCAGCATGAGGCCCACGCGCACCTTATTGCTTTGGGCGCGCAGAATTTCAGGCAGCAGCAAGCCTGTCGATGCGGCTCCTACGACAGCGGCGCTGCGGCCAAGAACGAGGCGGCGGGTGGTCATGACATTTCCTTGAGGATCAAACAAAAACTGCCACATCCTAGCGCGGCATCCGCTGTCTTCGCACAGGGATTGCGCCAAGTTGTGGGGTCTCTCAGGCGAAAATCAGCACCTATGAGCAAACACCATCGCCGCAGTGGCGGCAAGGCCTTTGTGGCCGACCCTGAAAAGTACCAAACCCTTTCGATTGATTCTGTGGACTTGGAAGGCCAAGGTGTGGCGCGCAACGCCGAGGGCAAGGTGGTCTTTGTGGAAGGCGCGCTCATTGGGGAGCGGGTAGTCGCGCAATCGGTGAAAGGCAAAAACGCCTGGGAAAGTGCAAAGCTCATCGAGGTACTCAGCGAGTCCTCAAGCCGTGTGCAGCCCAAATGCCCGCACTTTGGTCTGCACCAAGGCGCATGCGGCGGCTGCAAATTGCAGCATTTGGACGCGTCGGCCCAAGTGGCGATCAAGGCGCGCACCTTGCAAGATCAGCTCTGGCATTTGGGCAAAGTAAAGCCCGAGCGGCATTTGCGCAGCATCCACGGCCCAACCTGGGGCTACCGCTACCGCGCGAGGCTTTCGGTGCGGGTGGTGAACAAGCGCGGCGTGCTGGTGGGCTTTCACGAACGCAGCTCAAGCTACATCGCTGACATGCCCACTTGCGAGGTACTGCCCCCACACGTGAGCCAGCTGCTGGTGCCGCTGCGCGAGCTGGTTGCGCGCATGAGCCAACCCGACCGTTTGCCGCAAATCGAGCTGGCTGTGGGCGACGAAGTGACGGCACTCGTGCTGCGGCACATGGAGCCGCTGACAGAAGGCGATTTGGCTGAGTTGCGGGCATTTGCCGAAGCCCACAGCGGCGTTTCGCAAATCCAGTGGTGGCTGCAGCCCAAGGGGCCAGATACGGTGCATCTGCTCGATGATGGCGGGCCAGAGCTGGCCTACACCTTGAGCGAGTTCGGGCCGAGCGGCATTCGCATGCCGTTCAAACCCACCGACTTCACCCAGGTGAACCATCAGATCAACGAGGTGTTGGTGGCGCAAGCTGTGCGCCTGCTCGATGTGCAGCCACACGAGCGCGTGATCGATTGGTTTTGCGGTTTGGGCAACTTCACGCTGCCGCTGGCGACCTTGGCGGCCGAGGTGCTGGGCATTGAGGGCAGCGAAGGCCTGGTGGCGCGCGCCAGAGGCAATTCAGACGCATTTTTGAAGCAATACAGCCCCTCTGTCCATGTATTTACAACATCTGATGCTATCAAAAACAAAGCACTTTCTTTTGAGGCACGCAACCTGTTTGAGATGACGACAGAGCAGTTGGCCAAAGACGGCCACGCCCACCGCTGGCTGATCGATCCACCGCGCGAAGGCGCGTTTGCCTTGGCCAAAGCCTTGGCCGATTGGCACCAATCTGGCCTGCGAAACTGGGAGCCGCTAGAGGGCGAGACGGCGCTTT
This sequence comes from Comamonadaceae bacterium, assembly GCA_013298415.1. GTDB lineage: Bacteria > Pseudomonadota > Gammaproteobacteria > Burkholderiales > Burkholderiaceae_C > JAAFHN01. The sequence continues at coordinate 2,218 of JAAFHN010000142.1, read as the reverse complement.
CGGAGGTGGCGCGAGCCTGGCAACCGCCCCAGCGCATCGTTTACGTGAGCTGCAACCCCGCCACGCTGGCACGAGACGCGGGCTTGCTTGTGCATCAGGCGGGCTACAGGTGCACTGCGGCGGGGGTGGTCAACATGTTCCCCCACACGGCGCATGTGGAGAGCATTGCGGTGTTTGAGCGCGCTTAAGGCTGGGCCGGCACGCGCCTGCGCATCATCGACCAGCCGTTCATTTGCATCACGGCTTCGTCGCGCTGATTGAGCACCAGCCAATCGGAATGCACCAGGCCCACATCGGCGCGGCTGGCCATGGGGCGAGAGGCCAGCACCTTGAGGCGCACGCGGATCGTGTCGCCTTCCATCACCGGACGCACCCACTTGAGCGACTCCAAACCGGGTGAGCCAAGCGACGCACTGTCCAAATTCCACCCGTCGCAAATGAGGCGCATCGTCACACAAGCCGTGTGCCAGCCGCTTGCGCACAGGCCGCCGAAAAGCGATGTTTTGGCAGACTCTCGATCGAGGTGGAAGTATTGAGGATCGAATCGGCTGGCGAAATCGATGATCTCGGTGTCTGTGAAGGTGTAGCCCTCGCCTGCCGCATGCGTTTCTCGCACTTGCCCCACTCCAAAATCTTCCCAAAACACGTTGGGGTTGAGCTGGCGAAGCTTGCTTTTCGCAATGTCGGCTGGTTGCATGGGGTCGGCCTCCTCTCAAATGCATTGTGTCCAAAAACAAAGGGGGCCGAAGCCCCCTTGTTGACACATCAAGGTAACGCTTTGTGTCAGCGCTACCCGATGCCCGATCAGTCGCTGCTGCTGGTGATGCCCAGGATGGCCAACAAGCCCTGGAACACGTTGAAGATATCCATGTAAAGCGCGAGCGTGGCGCTGATGTAGTTGGTTTCGCCGCCGTCCATGATCTGCTTCAAGTCATACAGCATGTACAGGCTGAAGATGCCAACCACAAGCGTGCTGATGACCAGCATGCCGATGCTGGAGCCGATGAACACGTTGATGATCGCGCCCACCATCACCACGAGCGCGCCCACAAAGAGCCATTTGCCCATGCCAGAGATGTCGCGCTTGATGACAGACGCCAGCGTGGCCATCACAAAGAACACACCAGCCGTGCCGCCAAATGCCGTCATCACCAAGCTGGGCCCGTTGCGCAAACCCATCACGCGGGTGATGAGACCAGCCAGCACCACGCCCATGAAGAAGGTAAACGCCAAGAGCACTGCCACGCCTTTGCCGGAGTTCTTGGTTTTCTCAATCGCATACATGAAGCCGAATGCGCCACCCAAGAAAGCCACCATGCCAAGGATGCCCTGGAAGAGCTTGAAGGCCCCCGTTTGCATGCTGAACATCACGCCCAGCACGGTCGGGATCATGCTGACAGCCAGCAGAAGATAGGTATTGCGCAGCACTCGGTTGCGCTCGGCTTGCGAAAGCACGCCACCCAAGGACGGCATTTGCACAACGTTTTCACTCATTTCAGTTCTCCATCCCGCCAAAACCGCTGGCGATTGCCGCGAATGGTAGCCGCGAATCGCGCGCTTTCAAGTGGCTGACGCTGCTCCTACTTTTTGTAGGGTTGCCAGCTTGGCTTGCGTATGCTCATGGGGTTTTCCTTCCCTTTTCTGAACTGAGCACTGAACTTACATGAAAACCAAACCTTTCCTAGAAGCTGCTGACGTAGACACCATCCTTGCCGCCGCCTGCGCGCACGCCCAATCGAACAACTGGGCCGTCACCGTGGCGGTGGTAGACGACGGCGGGCATTTGCTCGGCCTGCGCCGCCTTGATGGCGCTGCGCCCGTCTCGGCCCACATTGCGCCAGCCAAAGCGCACACCGCAGCCGTGGGCCGACGCGAGAGCAAGGTGTACGAAGACATGATCAATGGCGGGCGCACGTCTTTCCTGAGCGCTCCGCTTGTCGCAGGCCTGCTCGAAGGCGGCGTGCCCATCCTGCGCGACGGGCACGTGCTCGGCGCAGTTGGTGTGAGCGGCGTGAAATCCACCGAAGACGCAGAAATCGCCAAAGCGGGGATCGCAGCGCTCGCCTGATCGGCCCGGCAGATTTCGCCCAAGCAGCAAATTACTGACCAATCAGTCATAAATAGGGTTATTTTGTCTTGGACATATAACCCTACAACTGCTATATTCCCGACCAGATCGTTCGGGATTGGGCTATACTTGAGTAAATCACTTGGGTAA
>JAAFHN010000570.1 GCA_013298415.1 Comamonadaceae bacterium | reverse complement strand
CGATCAGTGCAGGCGCGCAGATGGGCAAGGTCACGCGCCAAAAGGTGCGCCAAAAAGGCACTTTGAGCGAGGCGCTCACCGCTTCAAACTCAGCGTCCAGCGCCTTGAGCGCAGTCACGGCCGTGAGATGCCCGGTGGTGTAGAAATGCACGATGGTGCACAGCGTGAGCAAAGTAACGGTGTGGTACAGGCCATTCAGCGGGTTTTGCGGTTCGTTGAAATAGAAGATGTAGCCCAGGCCCAGCACGAGCCCAGGCACCGCCATCGGCAGCAGTGCAAGCAGCTTGACCAGGCTGTGCAGCGCGCGCAGCCCGCTGGTTTTCTCCAACAAGTACGCACCGCAAAACACCAGCAGCGTGCCGAACACTGCTGTGCCTGCCGCCATTTTCAAGCTGTTCACAAAGCCCTCCCCCACTTCTGCGTCCACCAAGCCCATGACATAGTGGCGCACGCTGGGCGTGAGGTTGTATGGCCAAAAGCTAACGAAGGATGCAAATACCGCCATGCCCAGCATGGCGAGCATGAGGAAAGAGATGAGCGCGCAATAGGCGGTCATGGCCCGGTCAAACGATTTGGAGGGCGCAGGGGCATAGGGCACCGCGCGGGCCGTGAGCATCGCGGTTTGCTTGCGGCTCACATAGCCATCCACCGCAAAAGTGAGCACCGCAGGCAGCAGCAGCAGCAGGGCCACCACCGAGCCGCGTGCAAAATCCTGCTGGCCAATCACGAGCTTGAACACATCGGTTGCAAGCACATTGAAGTTGCCGCCAATCACCTTCGGGATGCCGAAATCGGTGACGACCAGGGTGAAGGACACGAGGGCTGCTGAGATCAGGCCGTATTTCGCGCCGGGCAAGGTGATGGTGAAAAACTGCCGGCGTGCGCTCGTTCCAAGCGCGCTAGCGGCCTCGTACAAACGTGCGTCTGAGAGCCTGAGCGCCGTCGTCAAGATCATCAGCACGTGCGGAAAAACGGCGAAGCACTCTGCGATCACGATGCCTGTGGCACCGTAAATCTGCTGGATTCCGAAGGCATGCAGCACGCCTTTCAGCACGCCCTGGTTGCCAAACCAATAGATGAGCGAAATCGCCGCGAGCAGCGAGGGAGCCAGCAATGGAATCAGCGTGATGCCGCGAAACACTGCCTTGCCCGGCATGCAAGAGCGCGTGAGCGCGTAGGCAAAACCAAAGGCGAGCGGCACAGTGATCAGGGTGACGAGCGCAGAGACCCAGATGCTGTTCCACGCGCTTTCCAGCAAAGCAGGTGTTTTTGCGTAAGACTCGAAATTGCGCAGGCCCACGAACTCGGCTTGCGGCCCCTGCACCGACTGCACCAAGATGGCGATCAGCGGCAGGGCCAAAAACGCAACCAGAATCAGCGCCACCAGCAAGGTGGCAAGGCGCGCAACCCAATCCGTCCAATGCGCGCGCTGAACAACCGGTGACCCAAGCGCCTTTGCGTGCGGCAGCGCGGCGCTGGCCATCAAAACACCTTGAGCCGCTCTGGCAACAAGCGCAAGTGCAAGGATGAGCCCACGCTCAGCGCCCGTTCCGATAAGTGGTTCAGCGACAGGTACACCACCAGCGGCTGCGGCAGTGCCGCTGTGCTGACTTGCACGTGGCAATACGAACCCAGGAACTCAATTTTCTCGATGGTGGCGGTAAAGACGTGGGGATCGCCATCGGCCACGTCGCGGGCCAACACATCTTCAGGCCGCAGGTAGACCCGCACCTCACGGTCTGGGCCTGAGCACGGTGCACTCAGCCCACCCATGTGCAGCGTACCCGCGCGCACCTGCGCTGGAAGCACATTCACCTTACCCACAAATGCCGCCACAAAAGGCGAGGCAGGCTCGCGGTAGATCTCAAGCGGCGTGCCGACTTGCTCGATCACGCCTTGGTTCATCACCACGATGCGGTCGGCCACGCTCAGCGCTTCTTCTTGGTCGTGCGTCACCATGATGGTGGTCACGCCGAGTTGCTGTTGCAAGGCCTTGATTTCTTGCCGCAGATGAACACGAACAATCGCATCCAGCGCAGACAAAGGTTCATCCAGCAGCAAAAGCCCTGGCGATGTGGCCAGCGCGCGCGCCAGCGCAATCCGCTGCTGTTGACCACCAGAGAGCTGGCCGGGGTACTTGCCTTCGCTACCAGGCAGGCCCACCAAGCGCAGCAAATCGCTGACCCGAGTCTGGATTTCTGATTTGGGCCGCTTGCGGTTGACCAAGCCGTAGGCCACGTTGTCCGCGACCGAAAGGTTTGGAAAAAGTGCGTAGCTTTGGAAAACGATGCCGTAGTCGCGCAAGGCGGGCGGAAGGCGCGAGATGTCGCGGCCTGCCTGCCAGATTTCCCCGCTGGACTGCACCTCCAAGCCCGCGATGATGCGCAGCAAGGTTGTTTTGCCGCAACCCGATGGCCCCAAGAAGCAAACGAACTCGCCTCTCGGGATTTGCAGGCTCACATCGCTCAGCGCGGTGAAGT
>JAAFHN010000557.1 GCA_013298415.1 Comamonadaceae bacterium | reverse complement strand
AAGGGAACCCTGGTGGTGGCGACTTGCCGCCAGGCGAAACAGCAAAGCTTCCTTGGCGAAATCAATCTCGCACTGGACCCGGGTGCCGCGCCTTCCATCATGGCGGCTGACCGCATTGGCCTGGCAGAAGATGCCGATGGTGGTTGGTACGCCGCCATGACGGCAAGCGACCCCAACATCGCGAAGGCCAGCGGCCTCAGAGTCCTCAACTTCAGCGCAGCGCGGCCAGACGGCAAATCAACCGCCAACTACCGCGTATTCACGCGAGCGGATGGCAAATGCCTCGGTACGCATCCGGCAGATTTGGTCAACGGCACTGCGCGTGAGGGTGCACGTCTTCAGTTCATCGCCTGCGACACCCTCAATCCCGGCCGAACCGTGCTGTGGGAGGTTGCTGGCTACGGCGTGAATGCGGCCGCAGCCATTGCGAACTTACCCCCTTCGCCGCTGATTCCCCCCGGCGCACCGCCGCCTGCCACGAACCCGGCTGAGCGCTTGGCGCGGTTGCCGATGCCGCAAGGCCAGGCCCTGGTGAGCGGCAGCAATTTTTATTTGTGCGCCACGGTCAATGGGGATGCCAAAGGCACCCTGGTCTTGGCCACCTGCCGCCAAGCCAAGCAACAAAGTTTCGTAGGCGAAGGTAACGTGGAGTTCAATCCGGGCGTGATGGTTTCCATCGCATCCGCAGACCGCATTGGCATTGCCGAAGATGCAGAAGGAGGGGCCTACGCGGCAATGGCAGCTGGCGACCCCAACATTCTCAAAGCCAGCGGTTTCACCGTTCGCAGTGTCAGCGCGCTGCGGCCGGACGGCAGATCAACCGCCAGCTACCGCGTGCTCATCCGCGCCGATGGCAAATGCTTGGGCACGCACCCTGCAGACCTGATCGGTGGCACAGCACGCGAAGGCGCGCGTTTGCAGTTTGTGGCCTGTGACACCGGTAACCCCAGCCGCACGGTGCTATGGGAAGTTGCGGGCTTTGGCGTGAACCCTGGAGCGCCGATGGTCAATTTGCCGTCTTCGCCGCTCACACCGCCCAGCACCTCCCCAAGCACCTTGCCGCCAGCACCGTCTGCGGAGCCGACCGGCCTGCCCGCAAGCCCAGTGACCATCATCAATCAATCCGGTGCCAACGGTTTATTGTTCACCAATGTCTCGCCGAGCGCGGGCGTGTTGACTGTGTCGGATACGCCAGAGGGATTCTTGACGAACATCGCGAATACCAAAATATCCAAAGCACAGATCTTTTTGGCTCGCAACGCGTTAGCGGCCGGTGTTCCACCCAGTCTGATCGTGCCGGGTGGCTACCCCTTGGGAATGCTGTCAGATGGCCGGGTGGGCGTGGTGGGAAGCGACAACCACTCGGCAGCCATTCGCATGCGAGAAGTGCTGGCTTACGCGTTTGTCATCAGGCATCCGGTGACTCAAGCATTCGCAACATCTTGGGTTTTGTACCACCCCGGCACGCAGACTTGCATGGGAACAGACTCAGCAAAAGCCGATCCACAAGGCAGCCCCTTGCTCGGGCAAAACCTGCTGTTTCAACCCTGCGGCAACGTCTCTCCCCGTGGCCAGGCGCCGGATTCACGCTTCCTCTTCACCGTTGAGACTGCATCGCGCTGACGACGATAACTCGCGCCTAGGGTTTGGGCGCCGCAGAGCCCAGGCCTGAATCAGGCCGTGAGTTGTTTCGACGCGTACTCTGCGATGCCATCGAAGTCGAGCGCTTGGATCAATCGATTGAGCTCTGCGGGCGTCTGTCCCTGGCCTTCGCACCAGTCTTGCAAACCAGTGAGGTCACCTTGTTTAGCGGCCTGCATGAGTTCGAGCCAGGGAGGGGCTTGAACATCAATCGTGGATCGATGCGCATGGGAGGCCAGCTTCGCTGGAGTGAGGCTTGATTCAGTTTCCCGCGCAGGCTCGCCGCGCGCTCCCAGCAGATCCTCGGCGATATCGAGCAAGCGGGCCGAATCGACGGGTTTCAAGAGGAAGCGATCGATGTGATGCGCTGCCCCGTCTGCCGGCGGGTTGGCCTCGGTTGCCGAAAGCATCACGATCGGCGCGCTTGCGCTTTTCAGCGTCGATCTTCTCAACGCGTCAACGAACTGCCATCCGGTCTCGCCATCTTCCAGCAATTGATCGATGACAAAGAGGTCGAGCGCGTGACCCGTTTGTTCATGATCTCGCAGGGTGCGCAGCGCGGCTTGCACACTTTCCGCCACAAGTACCTCGAAATCCGCACTTTCCAAGAGATGCCTCAGGTATTCGCGGTTCGTGGCAATGTCGTCCAAAACCAGTGCCGAGCGACTGGCTCTCGCAGCTTCGCTGGTCTGCGAGGCTGAAGTGGCACTGCTGCCTGGCGGGGCAGCGCATTCGGCGAGCAGCAACTCAAACGAAAAAGTACTACCCGCACCAACTTGGCTCTTCACTTCCAAGCGAGAGCCCATCAGCCCCAAGAGTTGCTGGGCGATGGCAAGGCCGAGCCCCATGCCGTCGCCATCCACCGAATCGCCTCGCAACTCTTGGGGCAAAAA
>JAAFHN010000462.1 GCA_013298415.1 Comamonadaceae bacterium | reverse complement strand
GCTTTTTTCGTCTTCAGGCCGGTCACGCAAAAACAGCTCCAGGCCGTCGGAAGCCTTCCTGGTCCGGTTGGTTGGGGTCAGACCAAACATCTCGTGACCTACTCGAAAAGTCCCAAGTCTCTACTGCTGAGGTGCATATTCCCTGTCTCCCTTGGCGAAAGTCTCGGTAGAAATCCTCGCGGGCCGCAGACGATAGCAAATCTCGCCGGAGCTTGGAAGGGGTAAATTGACAATTGTCAGAGATCGTTCAACTGCGTCTTCGGAAAGCACAGGCGTCGGAACGTGCGAAAAGTACGTGATTCAAAACCTTTCCAACCCCTCAAACCTCAACCCCCGCCCCTGAGAGCCCAGGACGACCATCTTGCCGTATTCGGCGCAGCGGTTGAGGGTGGGGATGACTTTGCCGGGGTTGAGGAGGCCGGTGGGGTCGAAGGCGGCTTTCAGGCCTCGCATTTGGGCGTTTTCGGCTTCTGAGAATTGCGTACACATGCTGTTGAGCTTTTCGATGCCCACGCCGTGTTCGCCGGTGACGGTGCCGCCCATTTCTACGCTCAGCTCCAGGATGTCGGCGCCGAACTGCTCGCAGCGGTGGAGCTGGTCTTTGTCGTTGGCATCAAAGAGGATCAGGGGGTGCAGATTGCCATCGCCTGCGTGGAAGACATTGGCGCAGCGCAGGCCGTGCTTTTTCTCCAGCGCTTGGATGGCGAGCAGCATGTCGGCCAAGCGTTTGCGCGGGATGGTGCTGTCCATGCACATGTAGTCGGGGCTGATGCGGCCTGAGGCGGGGAAGGCGTTTTTGCGGCCGCTCCAGAATTTCAGGCGCTCGGCTTCCGAATTGCTCACTGCGATTTTTGTAGCGCCGGATGTTGTAAGCACCTGGACCATGCGGCCAATTTCTTCTTCAACTTCATCCGGTGTGCCATCAGACTCGCACAAGAGGATGGCCTCGGCTTCCAAGTCGTAGCCGGCGTGCACGAAGTCTTCCACGGCTGCGGTCATGGGCTTATCCATCATCTCCAGGCCCGCTGGGATGATGCCTGCGCCGATCACGGCGGCAACCGCGTCGCCCGCCCGGCGCACATCGCCGAAGCTGGCCATGATGCAGCGGGCGAGCTGGGGCTTGGGCACGAGTTTCACCACCACTTCGGTGGTGACGGCCAGCATGCCTTCGCTGCCGATCACGGCGGCGAGCAAATCGAGGCCTGGCGCGTCCAGCGCAAGGCTTCCCGCGGTCATCGGGGTGCCGTCCATCAAAAAGCCGCGCACTTGCAGCACGTTGTGCACGGTGAGACCGTATTTCAGGCAATGCACGCCGCCGGAGTTTTCAGCCACGTTGCCGCCAATCGTGCAGGCGATTTGGCTGGAGGGATCGGGCGCGTAGTAAAGGCCGTGGGGCGCAGCGGCCTCGGAAATTGCCAAGTTGCGCACGCCGCATTGCACCGTGGCGGTGCGGGAAACCGGATCGAGCTTCAAAACTTTGTTGAACTTGGCCAAAGACAGGGTGACGCCGCGCTCATGCGGCATCGCCCCGCCCGAGAGCCCCGTGCCCGCGCCGCGCGCAACGATGGGCGCTTGCAGCGCATGGCACGTTTTGAGCACGGCTTGCACTTGGGCTTCAGTCTCGGGCAAGGCCACGCAAAGCGGGCGCTGGCGGTAAGCGGTGAGCCCATCGCACTCGTAGGGCGTGGTGTCTTCCGCGTGGTAGAGCAAGGCATGGGCCGGCAGCACTTTGGCCAGCGCGGCCACCACCTCGGCTTGTCTGGCGGCGTGGGCAAGGGCAAGGTGGTTGGCAGGTGCGTTCATGCCAAGGATGTTACGCCCGGCAAGCGGGGCGCGGGCTGAAATGGGCTCAGGTTGGAGTTGAGCGGGATTTCAGGGGATACAGCAGCCGTAACGCGAAAAGCACGGAAAACACGCTGAAAACGCGAAAAAACAGCCTTGAAATTTTGGGTTTTTGTGCCCAAAAATTGCTCCTGTTTGTGTAGCGTTACTTGTTGTAAACAATTGGACAGAGAGCCAATTTGATTAAAAATCGACGAGTCCGTCGGGTGGATAGCACTCTGAAGGCTGTTTTTCAGCGCTTTTCGCTTGCTTTTGCGTTTTTCGCGTTACTGGCTGTTCCCAGTTCCCTACGCCACAGCCGCTGGATAGTCCGTGTAGCCCGCTGCGCCGCCGCCGTAGTAGGTGGCTCGGTTGCTGTCGGCTATTGGGATGTTGTGGCGCAAACGGTGACCGAGATCGGGGTTGCTGATGAAAGGGCGGCCCCAAGCGATGAGGTCTGCGCCGGATGTGAGTGCTTGCTCGGTCAGCTCGGCGGTGTAGCCGTTGTTCACCATCCAGGCACCAGCGGCTCCTGCGTTGCGCCACGCGGCTTTGAGGGCGGCGTAGTCAAACGGGGTTGCGCCTTGGTTGTGGCTGCGCTCGCCGCCTGTCGCACCCTCCACCACATGCAGGTAGGCCATGCCTTGAGTTTTGGGGTGTTGGCCCAGGCCGCGCACGGCGTGCTCAAACAGCGGCTGCGGCTCGTCGTCGCGCGCGTCGTTGCTGGGCGTCACAGGGCTTAAGCGGAGGCCCACGCGGTCTGCGCCGATGGCATCGCACACGGCTTGGCACGCCGCCCAGAGGAAACGGCAGCGGTGATCAAGCGAGCCGCCCCACTCATCGGTGCGCGCATTGCTGCCTTTGCGCAGGAATTGATCGACCAAGTAGCCGTTAGCGCCATGAATCTCCACGCCGTCGAAGCCAGCGGAAACAGCGTTGCGAGCGCCTTGGGCGAACTGCTCGATGGCAACAGGGATTTCTTCAGGAAGCAGCGCGCGCGGCTCGCTCACGGGGATCAGGGCGGGGGCACCATCGCGCAGCAGCACGGTTTTGGTTTTGGCGGGGATGGCGCTGGGCGCGAGCGGCGCAGCACCACCGGGCTGGAGCTCGGTGTGTGAAATCCGGCCCACATGCCAGAGCTGGCAGACGATCAGCCCGCCTTGGGCATGCACGGCG
>JAAFHN010000173.1 GCA_013298415.1 Comamonadaceae bacterium | reverse complement strand
CTTTGCGAACGGACGAATGGAATAACATCAGTGGGCTAGCTTACAAGCTGGCGCCCCGCCACTGGGTAAACCGGCCAACTGGCCGACACATCCCGCAGGCACTTTCTGCGCATTTGCGCTGAGCCCCATCTCTGTTTTCGCCATGATCGCCATTGAACTCAAAGCTTTAGATTTTGCCGCAAGCGCAGCGCTTTCGGCCGACGCCCTCGTGCTGCTCGTGCCACCTGACTTCAAGGCCAGCGGCGCAGAGGCGCAAACCATCGCTGCGGCGCAGAAATCTGGCGATTTGGTGGTGAAAACCGCCGCCACACTGGCGCTCTACAAGCCTGAAGGATTTGCCGCCAAACGCGTGTGGCTGGTCGCGGTGGACAAGCCTTCGATCAAGGACTTGCGCGCTGCCGTGTCGCACGCCATGGCGCTTGCCCGTGGCGCTGGTGCAAAACGCCTTGCGATTGGATTGAACCTGATCGCTGAGCTCGATGAAAAGCGTCTGCACGGCGCTGTGCTCACAGCTGCCGACGCAGCCTACACCTACACCCACACCAAGCCGAAGGCTGAAACGACGACGGTGCAGCAAGTTGCCCTGATCGCGGCACCTGGTCATGGCTTGGAAGCCGCGTTCAAAGTGGCTGTGGCCACTGCCGCGGGCGCAGAAATCGCCAAAGAGTGGGGCAATCGCCCAGGCAACCATGCAACCCCGACCCTGCTTGCCAAGGCTGCGCAAGATTTGGCCAAAAAACACAAGCTGGGCTGCGAAGTGCTCGGTCCAGCCCAAGTGAAAAAGCTCGGCATGGGCTCCTTCATGTCGGTTGCTCAAGGCTCTGCGGAGCCGCTGCGCTTTGTGGTGCTGCGCTACAACGGCGCTCCTGCGAAGCAAGCGCCGCACGTGTTGGTCGGCAAAGGCATCACGTTTGACACGGGCGGCATTTCGCTCAAGCCCGGCGCTGAAATGGACGAGATGAAGTTCGACATGTGTGGCGCAGCCAGCGTGCTGGGCGCGTTCGCCGCGATTGCGACCTTGAAGCCCAAGCTCAATGTGGTGGGCCTGATTGCCGCTTGCGAAAACATGCCCGATGGCTTGGCCGTGAAGCCTGGCGACGTGGTGCAGAGCATGAGCGGGCAGAGCATTGAAATCCTGAACACCGATGCCGAAGGCCGCTTGATCCTCTGCGACGCGCTTACCTATGCCGAGCGCTTCAAACCGCAAAGTGTGGTGGACATCGCCACACTCACCGGCGCCTGCGTGATTGCGTTGGGCGGCGTGCGCTCGGGCATGTATGCAAGCACGGATGAGCTTGCCAGCGCTTTGAGCCAAGCAGGCGACAAGGCGCTTGACCCTTGCTGGCGCATGCCACTTGACGACGAGTACGCCGAGGGCCTGAAGAGCAACTTCGCCGACGTGGCCAATATCGCGGGCCGTGCAGGCGGCTCGATCACTGCAGCCAAGTTTTTGCAGCGTTTTGCCAGCAAATACCCGTGGGGCCACTTGGACATCGCCGGCACCGCGTGGAAAGGCGGCGCGGCCAAGGGCGCAACAGGGCGGCCAGTGGGGCTGCTCGTGCAATACCTGCTGAGCCAAGTGGGCGCAGAAGCTGCTGCCAAGGCGGAGCCGAAAGCCGCCGCCAAAACACCTGTGAACGCTCCCGCCAAAGCTCCCACGAAAGCTCCCTCCAAAACCACCGCAAAGGCCAAACCAAGCGCCAAGCCCAAGGCCTGAGCGCCGAATTTCCGGCTGGCAAGCATGAGCGCAGTTGATTTCCACACCCATTTGAGCGACCCTTTGCAGTACGCCTGTCGGCTCCTGCGCAAGGTGTACGCCAGTGGGGCCTGGGTCCAGGTGCGTTGTGCGCCCGCTTGGCTGCCGCGCTTGAATGCAGCGCTTTGGACATTTTCCCCGTTTGAGTTTTTGGCCCACACCAGCGAGGGCGCAACCTCCAACGTGCTCAGACGCAGCCCTGTGGTACTGGTCGGCGAGCAAGCTGCCACCCAGTGGCCTGGCCTTCAAACCCGTGATGTGCTCGTGAATCTCGGCTGTGCATTCGATCCGGCAGCAGATTGGGTGGCCGCGCATCGCCGGGTGATCGAACTTGTGAGCCAAGATGTGGATCAGCTGAACGCGGCCCGCGCGCGCTTCAAGACTTACCGCAGCTCGCCGCACGGCCATCAACTCAACAATTACGACCAACGTGCAGCCTGAGCTCAAGCCCTGGGCGCAAGGGCCGAAAGCGGCTCAACCGCCGAAATTCGTGCCCACGTTGACGGAAGTGGTGCAAGCGCTGCCTCGCGGCAGTAGCCCGGCTCCAGAGCCGACGGCAGTGGCGCAAGGGACCCCCGCGCTTCCCCTTCGGTTGGATGAGCTGGCGCTCGTGGCAAGGGTGATGCAAGACGTGGATCTCCACCTGGAAATCCATCTGCGGCAGGCAGTTCACCAGCTCGTGAGCGAACACGTGAGCCGCCTCATGCCCTTGCTTCGAACTGAGATCGAAAACAAGGTGCACGACGCGGTGCGCACGGCCTTGACCAAGCAGATGGATTGAGCTGAAGCGTGCCTGCTCGCACGCTGGGGTGCAGAAACACCTGCTCTGTGTAGGGGCTTGCCCCGTGCAAACCCCGACTTTTCAGCGGGGATTGATCGCCCAGAAATCCATGTGCTGGATTACAGTCTCGGGCTGAGTTTTTCGCTCGTGCATGCGGCTGCTTTGGCCCGTGATCCATCTTCCCTTCCCCTTTGGAGTGTTTATGCAAATGAAACTGAAACTGACCATGCTTGCCGCGGCTGCTGCCTTTGCAGGTGTTGCCAGCGCACAAGACATGGTCGTCAAGATCGGTCACGTCGGCCCCACCAGCGGCGGCATCGCCCACCTGGGTAAAGACAACGAAAACGGCGCCCGTTTGGCGATCAAAGATTTGAATGCCAAGGGCATCAAAATCGGTGGCAAAACCGCCAAGTTTGAACTGATGGCCGAGGATGACGCAGCTGACCCGAAGCAAGGCACCGCAGCAGCCCAGAAGCTGGTTGACGCGAAGGTCAACGGTGTGATCGGCCATTTGAACTCCGGCACGTCGATTCCCGCATCCAAGATTTACAGCGATGCTGGAATCCCCCAGATTTCTCCTTCTGCAACGAACCCCAAGTTCACGCGCAACGGCTACAAAACCACCTTCCGCGTGGTGGCTGACGACGTGCACCTGGGCGGCACGCTCGGCAAGTACGCTGTGAAAAACCTCAAAGGCAAAGCCATCGCCGTGATCGACGACCGCACCGCCTACGGCCAAGGCGTGGCAGACGAATTCGAGAAGGCAGTCAAAGCCGCTGGCGGCAAGATCGTTGGCCGCGAATTCACCACCGACAAAGCCACCGACTTCATGTCCATCCTCACCAACGTGAAGGGCAAGAAAGCCGACGTGGTGTTCTTCGGCGGCATGGACGCTGTTGCCGGCCCGATGCTCAAGCAGATGAAATCGCTGGGCATCAACGCCAAGTTCATGGGCGGCGACGGCATTTGCTCCTCTGAGCTGCCCAAGCTGGCTGGCGACGGTATGGCCGACGACCAAGTGGTGTGCGCCGAAGCTGGTGGCACCGAAGGCGAGGGCAAAAAAGCCATGGTAGCGTTCAACGAGCGCTTTAAGGCTGAATTCAAAGACGAAGTGAAGGTGTACGCCCCCTACGTCTATGACGCCGTGATGGTGATGGCCGCTGCGATGCAAAAAGCCAACAGCGCTGATCCCAAGGTGTACCTCCCTGTGCTGGCCAAGACCGCTGGCTACAAAGGCGTGACCGGCACGATCGCGTTTGACGACAAAGGCGACATCAAGAACGGCGCTCTGACGCTGTACACCTACAAAGCTGGCAAGCGCAGCGAAATGGCTGTGGTCCGCTGATCGGTTGAGTTTCTCAACGCAAAAAGCCGCTGGTGACAGCGGCTTTTTTGTTTTTTTCTCGCCGCGCCAGCAAAGAGGAAAATGCCTCAAAACACGGGGTTTTCTGGGCTAAAATCAATGAATCGGAATATAGCGCAGCCTGGTAGCGCACTTGCATGGGGTGCAAGGGGTCGCGAGTTCGAATCCCGCTATTCCGACCATGAACGCTGAGGGCCCGATGTCGCAAGATGTCGGGCCTTTTTGCTGTCCGAACCGCCTGCTCTCCGAATTTCCCGAAACCGCACTTCTAGAATCCGTACATGCGCATCTTGCTTTCCAACGACGACGGTTTCCAAGCGCCAGGCTTGATTGCACTTTACGAGCGCCTGCGCAGCTTTGCAGACGTGACCGTGATCGCGCCCGAGCACAACAACAGTGCCAAAAGCAATTCACTCACGCTGAACGCGCCGCTCTACGTGCACGATGCTGCCCACGGCCCGGTCGCAGGCTTCAAATACATCAACGGCACGCCAGCAGACTGTGTGCACCTCGCGCTCACGGGCTTGCTCGGCTTTCGGCCCGACATGGTGGTCTCGGGCATCAACAACGGCGCCAACATGGGCGACGACACGATTTACTCGGGGACAGTGGGCGCGGCAATGGAAGGCTTTTTGTTCGGCATTCCTGCGGTTGCGTTTTCTCAGGTGAAAAAGGGTTGGGGCGAGCTGGATGCCGCAGCCGAGCGCGCAGCTCAAACCGTGCGCGAACTGAGCGCTGGCTTGCGGCCTGGGCAAGATCCCTTCCTCGTGAACGTGAACATTCCGAACTTGCCTGCCGCCGCACTCAAACGCACCTTGGTCACGCGGCTGGGGCGCAGACACGCGGCAGAAAAGGTGTTTCGCCAAGAAAACCCCAGAGGCGAGACCATGTATTGGATTGGCGGCGCGGGCGTGGCAAAAGACGGCGGCGAGGGCACCGATTTCCACGCCACCGATGCTGGCCACGTGTCGCTCACGCCGCTGAACGTGGACCTCACCCAGCACTCGGGCCTGGTCGCTTGGCGCGAGCGCACGGGTCTCTGGGCCTGAATCGCGCAGCGCCGTTGGCATGACGAGCCCCAAGCCGCGCTTCCCAGCGTCTGCGCCAGCGTTCGGCCCAGTTGCAACCATTTCAAAAAACATAGCAAAGAATGTAGTAAATGCTAGGACAGAGGTTGGATTTGCTGAAAAATCCAGGCTTGCGCAGTCGCTGAAAGGCTCCACGGCTGCGCCGAAGCCAAGCGCAGCGGTTTTGAACGCTCCCACGGGTGCCAGCCTCACGTCAGATGCCTTTCGCCAACAGCTCGTGCAGCGCCTGGCGGCGGGGGGCATCCAGAGCGCTGTGCTTCAGGCGTTTGCCCAGGTGCCTCGACATCTGTTCGTGGACCCAGGGCTTGCGAGCCAGGCCTATGAAGACACCAGCCTGCCGATTGGCCTGGGCCAAACGATCTCGAAACCCAGCGTTGTCGCGCGCATGCTGAGCTTGCTGCTGGAAGCGCCGGGCCTGCGCGACGCAGCCCACAAAGACCCGCGATGGCCAATTGCTGCCCGCGTGCTCGAAATCGGTACTGGCTGCGGCTACCAGGCCGCGCTCTTGGCGCACCTGGCGATGCATGTCACCACGGTAGAGCGCTTGGCGGGCTTGCATGAGAAAGCCCGCGCCAACTTGGCGGCGCTTGCCCTGCCGAATTTGAGCCTCGTGCTGGGAGACGGCATGCTCGGCGCGCCTTCGGCTGCACCCTATTTGGCCATCATCGCAGCGGCTGGCGGGGATGCGGTGCCAAAGGCGTGGATTGACCAACTGGCAGCTGGCGGGCGCATCGTCGCACCCGTACAAGCCAGCGATGGGCAGCAGTGGCTTACCGTGATCGACAAGACGCCGCAAGGTTTACGCGAAGAGCGATTGGCCGTGGTGCGCTTTGTGCCCCTAAAATCAGGCATTCGCTAGCGATTCGATAGCGCAACCGCGGTGGCGCGTGGCATTCGAACCTCGGCTGGCCGACATCTCATATCGCATTGAGGAACCTGTTCATGCGCCTTCCCCGCTTTGCTCCTTTTGCCCCATTTGCTCAGTTTGCGCCACGCCTGCTGCTGGCCTTCGGCCTCGCTGTGCTTGCCACTGGCTGTGCCTTCAAAAGCCAAACGCCTGCGCCAGTGGAAGATCGTGGGCGTCCCGGCACATCCGCGCCTGTTGCAAGTGGGCCTGCAAGCCAGGCTCCTGCACCTGTAGGCAGCGGCGTGGCCGTACCGGGCGTGATCGTGAGCACGCTTCCCGC
>JAAFHN010000565.1 GCA_013298415.1 Comamonadaceae bacterium | reverse complement strand
CAACGGGCGCGAAAAGTGGGCTAGGCGTGAGGCTCGTTGGCGGGATGGCCGCGTCTGCAGGCCTTGGCTTGATCGCCTGCCGCCCGCCATTCACGTGGAAGCTCACTTCCAGGTAGTGCATCAGCGGCAAATCGAGCACGTCGAGCCAAATCACCGGCTGATCGCCGTCGTGGCCGTGTTCGTGCCACAGGCCAGTAGGCGTGAGGATCAAGTCGCCGCGCTCCATCGGCAACTTTTCGCCATCGACCGTGCTGTAGGCGCCAGAGCCCTCCACGATCATGCGCACGGCATTCGGCGTGTGGCGGTGCGATGGGGCCCATTCGCCGGGCAGCAAGAGTTGCATGCCCAGATACATCGCAGCACTCGCCTGCATTTTTTCCAGCGTATGCCCGGGATTGGCCAGCACCAGCACCCGCCGCTCTGCCTTTTCAATTGGCGTGAGCTGCCCGGCCTGCAGGAGCAAGGGCTTGAGCGATGTATACGGCCAATGCGTCGGTGCAGTGTTGGGCCGAGGCTTTTCGGGCGGCAACACGGCCCGCAGCGAAGGCCAAAGCGGCACCAAGTTCAGCGCGCGCAAAGCGGCCACGTAGTCGGCAGGCAGGTCTTGAAGCGTGCCAAGGGCTTGGTCAGAGTGACTCATCAAATTTGATAGCATCAGATGTTGTAAATGCCTGGACAGAGAGCGCAAATCACCCCAAATCGGCTGCATTTTGCAGACTCTGCGCCCTCTGCGTTCATTTTGCGAACTTTGCGTTCATGGCTGTGGATTGCTGAGCGCCTCAGCCCGCCAAGCAGTTGTCCACTCGCCAGCCATAGAGCCACTCCAGTGCGTCGTAGAAGCGCTCGGGGCTGCGGCCTTTCCACAGCTCGTTGCGTACCAGCCTTTCCACGCCTTTCGCGTGGTAAATCCGGCCCATTTCTCGGGAGCTGAGCACGATGCGGGCTGTGCGAGCGATGCGTGACTTTTCGTAGAGCGCAAACGCTACGGCCCAATCGTGGTCGCAAGCTTTCAGCGCCTCGCCCAGCGTCACCGCGTCTTCCATCGCCATGCATGCGCCTTGGGCCATGTATTGCGTGGTGGGGTGGGCTGCGTCGCCCAAGAGCGTCACGCGGCCATAGCTCCACTGGCCAATCGGTTCGCGGTCAGCCGTGGCCCAGCGCTTCCAGCTTTTGGGCAGCTCAATCAGTTGCCTTGCTCGCGGGCAAATGCCATCAAAGTAGCTTTCCACCTCGGCTTTGGAGCCGTCTCGCACGCCCCAGGTTTCCGTCTCGCGGCTGTGAAAGGTCACGACCACGTTGTATTGCTCGCCGCCCCGCAGCGGGTAGTGCACCAGGTGGCAGTTGGGGCCGACCCAGATGCTGGCGGCGTTCCAGGCCAAATCGGCGGGAAAGTCGGCTTTGTCCACCACGGCGCGGTACACCACGTGCCCGGTCACCCGCGCCGGGTCGCCCACAAACTGCTCGCGCACCACCGATTTCACGCCGTCTGCCCCAATCAGCGCCAGGCCCTCGAAGCGATTGCCGTGCTGATCGATCACCGTGACTTTGCCGTCTTCCTTCTCCACGCGCTGCACCTGGGTGGAGGTGCGAAAGCTCACCAAATCCTGCGCTGTCGCACCTTCATACAGCGACAAATGCACATCGGCCCGGTGAATCACGGCATAGTGGTTCCCAAAACGTGAGCGAAAGGCCTCGCCCGTGGGGATGCGGCCCACCAGTGACTCATCCACCGCGTCGTGCATCACCATCTCGTCGGTGTACACGGCCCTCGCACGCGCCTGTGGGCCCACGCCCAGCGCATCAAACGCCGCAAAGCCGTTCGGCCCGAGTTGAATGCCCGCCCCAATTTCGCCAATCTCAGCCGCTTGCTCCAGCACCAGCACCTGGTAGCCCAGGCGCGACAAACTGAGCGCGGCCGCGAGTCCGCCAATGCCGCCACCTGCAACTAAAACTGGCAAAGAAGAGCTTGGAGAAGACTGCATGTGCAAATCATACGCATACTTATGATTTGCGACAAGGCTCGCGCGGCGCAGGTTTTTTGCGGCGGGCTCAAGCCTTGGCCTGAATCAATGCCTTCATCGCCTGGTATGCCACATCAATGCGTTCCCCGCGAGGAAAGGGCTTGTTGGCCAACACCACGATGCCGATGCGCTGCGCGGGCACCGAAAGCACGTAGGCGCAAAAGCCATTGGTGCCGCCCGTTTTGTTCAGCAGCACAGCCGCCGTAGGCCGGGCAGCCGCTTGCACCCGCTCCACCTTGCGATGCTTGTGGCTGATCTCGTCAGAATTCCCCACCTGTAGTGCGTCGATGCTCGTCGGGAAGGCGTAGCTCTCCCAGCCCAGCGCTTGGCCCGTGTCGCCCACGCGGTGGTGGCTCTGGTGCGTGGCGGCGATGGCTGCACGCAGCTCGGGCGAGAGGGCTGAACTGTCCATGCTCAGCTCCAGGAACCGCAACAGGTCAGCGGCCGAGGTTTTGATGCCGTAGGCTTCCATGTCCATCA
>JAAFHN010000489.1 GCA_013298415.1 Comamonadaceae bacterium | reverse complement strand
GTGTTGCTTCGGCGTGAGTTCTGCTTTGTGCGGATTGATCGCCACTTGATCGGCAATCAGCGGATTTTTCTCGTAGATGCGCAGGATCGCGCCGTGGGCCACCACGCAATAGAGGCAGTTGTTCACAGCGCTGGTGGCAGTCACGATCAGCTCTCGATCACCTTTGGTGAGGTTGCCTGTTTCTTTGAGCATGAGCGCGTCGTGATACGCGAAAAATGCGCGCCACTCGGCTGGCCGCCTGGCAAATGCTAAGAACACATTGGGCACAAAGCCCGCCTTGGCCTGCACGTCTTGTATGCGGGCCACGATGTCTGCGGGCAGGTCTTTGATCTCGGGGAAGGGGTAGCGCATGGTCATGGGGAGCTCTCGGGAGGGGTTGTCTTCATGATAATCGTGCTTCAATTTTTGGTGAGCTGTGTATGCGTGCTTTGATACGTACCCTTTTGGTTGGCCTCGGATTCAGCAGCGCGTTGGTCTTTGCCCAGCCTGGCTACTTTCGCTATGCCGCTCCGGTGCCCGATGGCATCGTGTTCACGGCAGAAGGCGATTTGTGGCGCGTGCCGAGCGCAGGCGGCGCGGCAACTCGGCTCACCACGCATGCACGCAGCGAAAGCCGCGCTGCTGTGTCGCCCGATGGCAAAACGCTGGCCTTCAGCGCCGCGCTCGAAGGGCCGACCGAGGTGTACACGATGCCCGTTAACGGCGGAGATACCAAGCGACTCACGTTCGAGGGAGAAAACGCCTTCGTGATCGGCTGGACGCCGAAGGGCGAGGTGCTGTACTCCACGGCACGCTTCTCAGGCCTTCCTGTGCGGCAATTGGCAACGATCAACCCGCACACCCTGGCCAGGCGCGTGCTGCCGGTGCAGAAATCCGCAGAAGGCGTGGTGACCGATGACACCTGGCTGATCTTCACCCGCAACGGCTTGCTGCGCAGCGACAACGCCCGCCGCTACAAAGGCGGCGCTATGGCGCAGATTTGGGCGATGAACCTCGCAACTGAAGCAGAAGCCATTCCGCTCACCCGCGAAGCGCAAGGCAACAACAGCCAGCCGATGTGGTGGCAAGGCAAGGTGTACTTTGTGTCGGACCGCTCTGGTGCGCGCAACCTGTGGCGCATGGAGCGCGATGGCTCAGGCGCGCGGCAGCTCACATTCTTGAAGCCTGGCGAGATGGACTTGCGCCAAACCCAGCTCTATGCGGGCCGGATTGCCTACACGGTGGGCAGCGAGTTGCGCGTGTTTGACATTGCAGCCAACGCAGAGCGCAGCGTCAAAGCCACGCTCACGAGCGACTTTGAGCAGCGGCGCGAGCGCTGGGTGGCCACGCCGCTGCGCAACTACACGAGCGCATCGCTTTCGCCAAATGGCGATTGGGCGGCGATCACGGCACGAGGGCAGGTGGTGGTGGCGGGCACGGGCGACGTGCGCCGCACCGACGTGGCCACGCCTGCTGGCAGCCGCAGCCGCGCCGCCACCTTCTCCGCAGATGGCAGGCACCTCTTGATGTTCAACGATCTCAGTGGTGAAATGGAACTGACCCAGCTGAGCGCCAGCAACGCGCCGACGACTGCGACTCGTCAGCTGACCAGCGGTGGCGACATGTTGCGCCTGGGTGTTGCGCCGTCGCCCGATGGCAAGTTTGTGGCGCATACCGATCAGGCCAACCGCCTGTGGCTCACAGAGATCAGCGGCAACAAAACCGAGCTGATCGAGCAAGCCGTGCGCGAGCCACGCAATTTGACTTGGGCAAAAGATTCGAGCGCCTTGGCCTACACCAAATCGCTGCGCAATCGCCGCAGTGGCGATGCGATGTTCATGCTACCCATCGCCACCCGAAAGCCTGTGCCGCTCACCACCGACCGCTACAGCGTGAATGCGCTGGCCTTTTCGCCCGACAACAAATGGCTGTACTTCGCCTCAGATCGGCATTTGCAGCCCACGCCAGGCGGCCCCTGGGGCACGCGCAACATGGGCGTGGCCTTTGACAAGCGAGACCGCGTGTATGCACTCGCTTTGCAAAGCGGCAACCGCTGGCCCTTTGCGCCACGTGATGAGCTGAGCATGGCCGCGCCGCCAGAAGCCGTGGCCTCCGCGCCAGCACCTGCCGCCTCAGGCCCTGCGCGCAGCACACCGCGCCTGGCCACGATTGATTTCACGGGCCTTGCTGAGCGGCTCTACGAAGTGCCTGCCGCGCTGCTGCCCGCTGGCAACATCTCCAGGCTGCAAACCGATGGCAGGCGGCTTTTTTACTTGGAAGGCGATGCCCTCTTTGCGCAGCGTGGTGCCCTGAAATCGGTGGCGATTGACGCACTTGCCGCGCCTGCCGAAGTTCACAGCACCGACGTGATCGACTTCGCCGTGGCAGAAAACGCAGTCGGCGGCCAACGCAAGCTGCTCGTCGTGCGCCGTGCTGAAAACGCGCCGCAACCTGACTTCGCCATCATGGATGCCGCAGCCCGCCCGCCAGCCACGCCGCCAGAACTGGCCCGTACAGCGCTGCGCCTGGCCGATTGGCAAATCAAGCTGAATCCGCGCGATGAATGGCGGCAGATGTTCAACGATGCCTGGCGCATGCACCGCGACTATTTCTACGACCCCGCGATGCACGGCGTGGACTGGAAGGCCATGCGCGCCAAGTACGAGCCGCAATTGGCCAAACTCACCGACCGCGAAGAACTCGCCGATCTGCTGGGCCAAATGATTGCGGAGGTGAATGCGCTGCACAGCCAAGTGGGCGCGGGCGATACCCGCACCACGCCCGAGCAAGTGGGCATTGGCGCGCTCGGCGCGGTGTTCAGCCCTGTGGCGGGTGGCTTGAAGATCGACAAGATCTATCGCACCGAGCC
>JAAFHN010000363.1 GCA_013298415.1 Comamonadaceae bacterium | reverse complement strand
CGCCAGTTGCGGCCGTGCGGGCTGCGTCGCCTCGAAAAAAGGGCTTGGTGAGCTGTGAGAGCAGCGGCGGCGGCACGCCCGCACCGTGGTCTCGCACCAAGATGCCCACCGTGTTGTCGCGAGGCTTGGCGATGATTTCCACCTGCGCGATGCCCGTGCTCGGGGATTTGCCGTAGCGTCGCGCGTTTTCAAGCAAATTGGCGAGCACGCGCCCCAAATCCACCTCATCGCCCATCACATAGATTTCCTCAGCAAGCACACGCTGCACCTTCAAATCGGGATAAGGGCGCACCGCATCCATCGCTGCGTCGATCACGTCGTTCAGGCAAATCGGGCCGTGCTGGGGATGCTCGGGCCGCGCGTAGTCTAGGAATTTGTCGATGGTGCGGTCGAGTTGCTCGATGTCGGCCGCCATGTGCTCACGGGCTTGCTCGTCGGCCACGCTGATTTCGGTTTCCAGCCGCAGCCTGGCAAGGGGGGTGCGCAAGTCGTGAGAAATGCCGGCCAGCATGGTTGCTCGATCTTGGTCAACCTGCGCCAATTGATCGGCCATGCGGTTAAAGCCCAAATTCACCTCGCGGATTTCCGGCGTTGCCGCATGCTCGTCCAAGCGGCTTGAATCCAAATTGCCACCGAGGACCCGGCTGGCCGCAAAGCTCAAATCCCGAATGGGCCGAACCAGCAGCCGAGACCCCACCGCTGCGGCAGCAAAAGAAAACAGCGCACCAAAAAACACCAGGCTAGCCACGTCGGAAGCGCTCAGCGGTGTTCGCCAATGGCTGCCCAGCACGGCAAAGAGCAACATGCCCCACACCGATATCACGGAAGCGGCCAAGCCGAGCAAAAGCCAAAACGTACGCCAATAGAGGCTTAACCCGCGCCGCTGGGGCAGCAGATCCAGCGGCGCGGGCAGCGTTTCCAGCGACCCGGCATCGGTGTTGCCGCCGACCGTGCGGCGCTCAGGCAGCGCTTGGGCGCTGGAGCTCACGGCCCGTCGGGGATGAACACGTAGCCCACGCCCCAAACGGTTTGGATGTAGCGGGGCGATGCAGGATCGACTTCGATCAGCTTGCGGATGCGCGACACCTGCACATCCAAGCTGCGGTCAAAGGGTTCGAAATCTCGGCCCCGCGCCAACTGCGCCAAGCGCTCGCGCGAAAGCGGCACCCGGGGATGGCGCGTGAGCGCCTTGAGCATTGCGAATTCGCCCGAGGTGAGCGGCACGTCTTTGTCGTCCTTCTTCAAGGTCCGCTGGCCCAAATCGAGCACGTAGCCACCGAACTCGACCGTCATCGGCTCGTTGGCCGGACCGCCCGGCACTTCCGCCATCGGGCGGCGGCGCAGCACGGCGTGAATTCGCGCCAAAAGCTCGCGCGGATTGAAGGGCTTGCTCAAATAATCATCTGCGCCCACTTCCAGTCCCACGATGCGGTCTACATCATCGCCCTTGGCAGTGAGCATGATGATCGGCGTTTGGTTGCCCGAGCCACGCAAGCGGCGGCACACACTCAGCCCGTCTTCGCCCGGCATCATCAAATCGAGCACGATCAAGTCGGGCGTTTCTCGTTGGAGCACGCGGGTGAGTGCAGCGGAGTCTTCCGCCAAAACCACCTCAAAGCCCTCCTGATCCAAATAGCGACGGAGCAGATCGCGGATGCGCTCATCGTCGTCTACCACAGCAATACGGCTGCGTCGAGGGGGAGCGGAGGGGAACTGCGACACCATGAATACGTCTCCAAACAGCGCGGATGCAAGCAAATCACATCACTGACGCTTAGGCACACACTGTAGCCAGCGGCGTTGCAGCTTCGTGTGAAGTTTTGCGCTGCCACACCATTTGTAACAGCTTTTGCATGTTGCCCGCTGCGCCCGCATGCCGATGCGGGAAGTAGGGGTCAACTGGGCATGCCCGTGAACCGTTATGGGAAAAGTTTCGATTTCTTTGGAGTTTCTATGCGCCAACCGCTTCTTCGCCCCCAGCTTGCTCGCAGCCTCGCAGCTTCTGCGCTGGCTATCACCGCCATCGCTTGCCAAACGGCCCAGGCTCAGGCGCAAGCGGATGGGCCGATGCGCGGCCAGCCGCCGATGGCCAATGTGGTGAATCTGTCGGCCAGCGCCGCGCAGGAAGTAGCCCAAGACTTGCTCACCATCGTGCTCTCCACCACGCGAGACGGAAGCGACGCAGCGGCAGTGCAAACACAGCTCAAGCAAGCACTTGACGCTGCGCTCAGCACCGCAAAGTCACAAGCCCTAGCTGGCGCGATGGACGTGCGCACCGGTGCATTCAGCCTCTACCCACGCTACGACCGCTCGGGAAAAATCAACGGCTGGAATGGCAGCACCGAGCTGGTGCTAGAAGGCAAAGACTTTTCGCGGATTTCCAGCACCGCCGGAAAAGTGCAGGGCCTCACCGTGCAGCAAGTGGGCTTTTCGCTCAGCCGCGATGCGCGCGAAAAGCTCGAAGCCGAGGTGCAAGGCCGCGCTGTGGCGCAATTTCGTGCAAAAGCCAGCGAACTCGCCAAGCAATTTGGCTTTGCCAGCTACAGCCTGCGCGAGGTGCATGTGGGCAGCGCCGATCAAGTGCAAGCACCACGCCCTCGGATGATGGCGATGGAGGCCAAATTGACCATGAGCGCCGACATGGCCCTGCCCACCGAAGCGGGCAAAGCCACGGTGGGCGTCACCGTTTCCGGCTCGGTGGTGCTGGGGCGGTGATGGTTCGGCAGACTACTGCACCACGCGCATCGGCCCCGCCAACCCCAGCACTTGCAAAAACCCAAACACAGACTCGACCGTCACCGTCTCAATCCGATCCGAAAAGCGTTTGTGCGCGGGGTGGTCGTCAAAGGCCACATTCGCCGAGCCCACGCGTGCGCCCAAGCGCGTGATGGGCGGGATGTTCAGCGTGGTGGGGATGTAATTTCGGGCTTGCAGCCAGTCTTGGGCTTGATTGCGGTTGCGCGCTTGGGGGTTCATGGCGAAGGCCAGTGTTTCGAGCGCCCACTGGTTGCTTTGCTGGTAGCGGATGGACCAGGGGTAGCTCACCATGTTGTAAGGCTTGTGCTGCATCCGGGCGCGAGCGCTTGGGTTGGGGGCCACGCGGCCGAGCGCGTCTTGCGCATCACCCAGCAATGGCACAAACGCGGCTTCGTAGCGAAACGGATCATCCATGAAGAATTCGCCCAAGCCTTGCAAGTAGAGTGACGCTTCTGCGGTGCCGCAGGTGTTGAGCTTGTGCAGTACCCGCCAGCCTTGAGGCGTTTTGTAGGCAATACCGAGGTGCGAGTAGCGCAACTGGTATTTGCTCAAGTCTTGCCCGGCCCGGGCAAGCATCACCACATTCGCGCCGCTGGCAGCCAACGCCTGCGCGGTGCGCTCGGCCAGGCCCATGGCCCGCTCCAGCGTTTGCGCTTGCATGGGCCGCTGCTCGCAGCTGCGGCCTGCGTGAGCCAGCTGGGTGAAGGTTAAGGCAGCGGCCACAACGCCCAGCATGAGGATTTTGCGCGGCGTGGAGAATACTATATTTATCATAGCAATGGATGTAATGAATTCATGGACAGAAGTCTAAAAGCCTGCGAAATTCCGCCTCAAACCATCCGGAGTGGCGGAAAAGCGGCTGGGTCAGCGCGTCACCCGCTCGTTGTAGAGCAAGGCCTTGCCCAGTTCGTTGGGCAAAAAAGCGATCAGCTCGCCAGCAGCGCTCAGCACC
>JAAFHN010000306.1 GCA_013298415.1 Comamonadaceae bacterium | reverse complement strand
GACCGCTTTCGCGTCATCATCAATGCGTTCACCCGCCTGCGCTTTTGCACAAGCGAGGGCGAAATGGAATTCGCCACCAAAACGGATGTTGCCCCAGATGGCTACATGCCCTGGTTTGACGTGCCCGGCCGCGCAACTGCCCGCACGCCAATCGCCTTCGGCCACTGGTCAACCCTCGGCCTGGTCAACCGCCCTCGCCTGCTGGGCTTGGACACGGGTTGCGTTTGGGGCGGGCAGCTGAGCGTCGCGCGGTTTGTCGGCGCTCGCTCAATCGCCGAAATCTTGCAGGTACGCGGCGTAGGCAAGCCAAGCCATACCCCTCTCGACCTTCGCGGCCCAGCTGCCGGCGGCTGGCGTGATTAGAAATTTCGCTCATGGTGTGGACTACGGGGCTCAATTTTTGCTTACGGATGCATCCCGTACCAGGCCGAGCCGATCGACGATAGGTTCTGCAGAGCTTGCTCAGCGCAGTGGTGGTCCCTTGCGCAATCGGTGCAGTAAGCGCAGAATTCAGCGCGGTGCGTACTGGCGCGTTGCCGCGTGTGTCGCTCCGCACATACTTATTACAACAGTAGAAAGCGAAACCATGAAATCAGCTCGCTGCTGGCTGCGTCACTGCGTCATTTCATTGCACGGCTTCGGCCTTGCGGCATGCAGCACAAGTGTCCTCGCTTACGAGTTGAACATCGTCAACAAGACCGAGTTCACGGTCGTTGGCGAGGTCTCCTACTCGAACTGCCCGGTCCAGCGCTGGGGCGCATCACCCATGCAGTCGTTCGTGCTGCCAAATCGAGGCCAGTGCTTGATCACAGGCATTTCGGCGTTTGTTCCGCAAAGCCCTTCGGGTGGTGTAGCTCAAGGCGCCCACCCCTACGTATCCAAAGGCACGAACAGTACTGAATTTGAGGTGGCGCGAGATGCGGCCCGCCAGCTTAGAGTTTTGTCAACCACAGACTTTGCCACCGGAGGCAGCAGACCAACCCTGGCATGGACTGCGGTCGCCGCAGGCAAGCCTCCGCCGACCACCGCACTCAAGGGCGGTATGCAGCGTTTTGGTGGTCGCGCGGTGGACGACTGGCTTCCGGTGTGTCGCGCTCAGCGCAACGGCGTGTGGGCCATTGGCAACGCTGCCCCGTTTTACAGCCACGCAGGCGGTTGGTCATGGACTGTGCTGCGGTGCTACGTGTCATTTGACGGCGGCAGTGAACAAGAATTGGCTGAGTACGAGGTGCTGATGCCTGACACAGCCGTGGCCCAGGCCCAAGTCGGCACGCCCGCGCGCAACGCCATCCGCTGGGTTGCCGCGGATGGCGGCGGCAGCCCTGAGGGTGCGTTCGATGGCGGCCCTGTGAACAGGGTGCTCCACACCTGCCGTGCCCAACACTCAGACGGTGGGGTTTGGGTGCGCGTAGGCCAAGTGGGCTCAGGCGGCTGCAACTACGCCTACGGCGGGCAGCAACGACAGGCCAGCAGCTACGAAGTCTTGGTTGTGGGCCCGCAATCCACGGCCGTGGCCTACGTTCCGCGCGTGGCGGCCCAGCCTGATCGGCAGCAGATGTCAGTCAGCCAAATGACCGGCGCAACAGGTGGCACCTACAAGATCAACTCGGTGAGCTACAACAGCCGCACAGGCCAGCAATTGCAACTCAAGAAAACGCCAGGTGGCATCTGGGAGATGACGGGTAGCCTGTACGCAAACGTCAACCCAAGCTTGGTGCGCCCCTACACCGAAGTGGAGCGCAACGACGATCAAATCGTTTTGTTTGGCAGCCCTTGGAGCTACCCCGTCTCAGGCAGCAGCAACGTGATCCGCGCGGGGGCAGAGCAAGTGGTGCTTGACATCAAGGCTGGCGTTGCAAGAGTCGGTGGATCGAACAGCAACCTCACCAGGGTGGCAATGGCCGAGCCGGACACCGTCTGGGCCTTGACGCTCAAGCTCATTGACCCCTCGCAGGCCGGCACATTTTGGAAGCGCGGCTCGCCGCCCCCGCTCTTGCTCAAAGGCAGCGACGGGCAGTTTGGTGATTACAGAATCTCTGGCATGAATGCAGGCTGGCTAGAGCTTTATCGAGTCATCGAACAGCCGGGCAACGCCAGACGCACGATTCAGTTTCTGCAAGTGGATTTGTGGGGCAATCGGGTTTGGGAGCTGCTCGGGTTTACGGATCAAGCAACGGCGGGGCGATCGGCCGAAAACCTCAGGGAGCTCGCCCGAAACTCTGCGGCACGCAACGGATGGGCAGAGGCCTACGAACTGACCAATGCGGCAGTTTTTTCGGGCAGCAACATCGGTGCGGCCACTGCACGGCTTGCGGGCGGTCAGCAGATGGCCTGGACCTTGCGCGAGGAGATCAGCGGCGGCAGCCTGCGCTGGGAGGAGCTGAAAAACGACGTGGTCGCAAGGCAATCCGGTGTTGCTGAGACTGCACCCGTTGGCAGAATGCTCACCGAGGTCAGCCGCAATGCCACCTCACTGACCTTGTCGGGCAGTGAACTGGGCAGTCCGCTTGTGATTGACTGGATCGCCGGACAAGTGAGCGTGAGTGGCAGAAAGGTCGCAGACTTCTTAACGGGCGAAGGCGAATACCTTGGGCAGCGCAAGCTGCTGCCACGCCCGGTCTTGCCTGGGATTTCCCCCGGATTCCAGTTCGTCAACAAGACGGATTGGCCGGTCATGGTGAAGATTGGACAAGTTGGCTGCCTGTACCACGGCGTGGTCCCGCCACGTGGAATCATGACGCGCAACACAGGAGCGGTGTGGTTCACCCTGTCTGCGTCTTGGTCGGGCGACGGCAAAGACCTCACATCTGAGCAGATTTGGACAGAATGCGCAGCGCCCGTTGCGCTCACCACGCTCGGCGTGATTGCGGCAGCCGCCACGGGGGGAACGGCGGCTGGCGCGGTGGCGCTGGGCGCATCGGCGGCCGCAACTGCAGGGGCCGCGACGACCGCTGTGCAGTTCATGCAAGCCTCTGGTGCAAGCCAGGGACAGCAAGATGCTGTGGCAGCGGGAATCTACGTGGTCGCGGCAGCGGTTTCTGGTGGCGTGGGCGCGTTTCAAGTCGTCAGCGCTCGCATGGCGGCGGGCACCACGGCTGCGATGGCACGCTCAGCAATGGCAACCCAAGTTGCCACAGGCGCCGCCAGAGAGGCGCTGATGACGATGCGCGATGAGGCCATCAATTACGCCGCGTTCGCTGCGGCTGATCGGATCTCGCAACCCACAGAACAAGACATGGGTGTCCTGCAATCCTGGTTTGACAAGGAAATCACCCTTGCCGGACAGTACGCTGGCTACCCATGGCCCTGGAAAATGAAAGATCGCGTCATGCCCCAGTATGAAATCACGGGGGGCCCACGCGTTGACACGCTGAAAGACGGCTCAAAGTTGATCCGTAAGGGTGCTCCATTTGCATTCAGGCGCGTCAATTGATGGGGCGCCTCAGTGGGACCGGTGCAGCGGTCGCTTTGCTGCTTTCAGCGGTGGGGCAGACAGCGCGCGCCCAAGCGCCAGCGGGTTGGGTCCCCTTTGGGACCGGCTCAAGTAACCCCAACACGTCGGCGCGAGCCGCTGCGCCGCCCGTTGCTTCACCGACACCTCCTGCGCAGCCGACCACGGCCATGGCATCCGTGCGCGCCGACCTCCCCGCCCCAAGCGGTGCGCGCCTCATCAACTTACCCCGTCTGGACAACCGCGCAATTGAGGAACTGATCGCCGGCTTGATCACGCGCTTTGAGGTGGAAAAAGGCTACAGCACGGCGAACCCAGCGGAGCAAACCCAGTTGCCGGTTCATGCCAAGGTGGTGCCCGTGGGCGCGGTGCTTTCGGTCAAAGGCCCTGCGGGCGGCTTGCAGCTGCTGCGATTCGGCTACCTGCGGCAGGCGGGCCAGTTGCCACAACTTTGGTCTTCGGGAATCACGTTGTCGGCCGGCGGTCCGGGCGTGAACCCGGATGCAGGGCAAGTGGATGAAGCCATTTCGGCGATCCTGGCCTCGCGAGAAGCCCAGGACGCGGACATCGGACTGGCAGAGCTTTCAGTTGAAGTGATCAAGCTCGCCTACGTGGACAGCGAGAGCGCCTTGGGCCTGCTCAAGGCGATGGGCATCAACGTGGGCGGCGCCGAGGCCGTGCATCGCGCACCCCAGAGCGCTTCAGCTTCTCCGTGGTCCGGCGGTGGGGCGCAGGGATTTGGTGGCGGCCAAGGTTTCCAGGGCGGCCAGAACTTTCAGGG
>JAAFHN010000177.1 GCA_013298415.1 Comamonadaceae bacterium | reverse complement strand
TGTAACCGGCGACACCGTGGGCGATCCCTACAAAGACACCGCCGGCCCCGCGATCAACCCGCTGATCAAGATCATCAACATCGTGGCACTGCTGATCGTGCCGATTGTGGTGAGCTTGCATGCGGTGAAAAAGCCCGCCGCAGCGCCTGCCACACCTGCGGCCATCAGCGCGCCTGCCCCTGCGGCCGTTGCCTCGCCTGCACCAGTTGCTGCACCTGCAGCCGCTCCGGCGAGCGCAGCGGCTTCTAAGTAGTTCGGCTGAATCCAGCCGCCCCTTGGGGCGCTGGCAAACCCAAAACGGCTCGCTTCGGCGAGCCGTTTTCCTTTGGGAAAGCCTTTGGGAAAGCCTTGCGGAAAGCCTTGCGGAAAGCCTTGCGGAAAGCCTTGCGGAAAGCCTTGCGGAAAGCCTTGCGGGAAGCCTTGCGGGAAGCCTTGCGGGAAGCCTTGCAGGGATTCCTCAGGGCAGCGCGATGCCCCTCGGCCAGAGCACCCATTTGCGAAACGGCTGCTTCACGCGCGCAGCCACATCGTGCGCCGCCTCGCCTGATCCCACAAAGTAGTCTGCCCGCACCGCGCCAACGATGGCTTGGCCCACGTCTTGCGCCACCACCAAGCGCTGGGTTTGCAGGCCTGGGCCATCGGTGCTGATCCACAGCGCGGTGCCCAGCGGCACGCTCTTGCGATCCACGGCCACGCTGCGCCCGGCAGTGAGCGGCACGCCTTGCGCGCCTGCGGGGCCGTTGGCTTGGAGCAGCGTGTTGTCGCTCGCAGCAAGTTCCTTGAAAAACACCACGCGCGGGTTGGCGGCCATCAGCTCGCTTTGCCGCTGCGGATTGGCGGCGAGCCAAGCGCGCACGCCGTCCCACGAGCCGTCGCGCGCCAGCCGCTGGTCGAGCAGCCAGCGGCCCAGCGATCGAAAGGGCTGCTCGTTGCTGCCTGCAAACACCACGCGCACGTCGCGCAGGCTGCCGTCTGCCTCGCGGATGGCCACGCGGCCCGAGCCTTGCACGGCCAGCACCTGGGCGTCGATGGGGTCTGCCAGGTAGAAGAGGGGTTTCAGCTGCTGGGCAATCGCTTCGTTGGCGTCGATTTCGGCCCGGCTGTGCCAGGCGCGGCCTCGCCGCAGCCCAGCAGGTGGGGCGTAGATGGGCGTTTGGTGCTGCGCGTCGGCCACGCGCGCACCGTCTAGCACCGGCTCGAAATAGGCGGTGAGCTGGCCGGTTGCCGAGCCGCTCGCACTTTCCACGCGGTAAGGCTGCAAATTCGTCATCAGCCACATGCGCCGCTCGTCGTCTGCCGCCCAGCTCAGGCGGCGCAACTCGGGGCAAAGCGCCTGCCAAGCGGCCGGGGGTTTTGTGCAGTTGCTCGCCAGCGCGGCCCAGGCTTCGTGCAGCGCATCGTCGAAAAAGCCGGGCAGATCGCCAAAACCCACCGACACCCAGCGGCTCGCAGGCCGTTGCGCGCTCGGCGGGTGCATGCGCGCGGCAGTTGCGCTCACGACCTCGCTCGTTTCAGGGCTTTGGCTCGGCTGGGCCTGGGCCAGGCAGCAAAACGTGAAAATCGCCGCTGCCTGCCATTTGGTGCGCGTCGTTTTCTGGAGCCGGATCATGGGTTTGATTGTGCTGGAAGCCTTGGGCGCGCTGCTCATTTTGGTGGGCATCGTGTGGTGGACGATGTTTTCCGGCCGCAAAAACGGCGAGATCGACGCAGATGCCCGCAGCGCGCCCAGCCCGGCCGCACCAGCGCCTGCGGCGATGCCAGGCAAGGCCGAAGCACTTCCCAAAGAGCCCTGAGCCAGAATTTTTGGATAAATTGAACAGTTGTCCCAATATTCATTGCATTTGTTGCTATGAAAAGTGAATCTATGTGCGGTGCTTACTCAGCAAATTTGTGACGCTTAGGCCACACGCTCGGCACATGAACTATCATCGCCAAGTGATTGATCTGGATTGACTTTTTAGATCAGACTGCGCTACACTGCTAGCGAAAGAAGAGCGACGAACCCTGTGAATTCGAGGACAGGCTGTCAAAAATGCTGAAAATGACTGCATTTTTGATGGTTTTTGCCCTCAAAGCGCAGCCGATCGGCGCTGATCTCAGGTCAACTTTTGGGGCTGCAAACCGATGACTTTTTCGCTGAACTCTGCTGTTGAAGGCCTTCGTCGCACCACCAAAGCATGGGTGTTGGGCATCTGCGTGGCGCTGGCCCCCATGGGCTGGGTGAGTCTTGCCCAGGCGCAAACCCAAGCCAAGCCCAACGCCAAAGCAGCCACCAAGGGCAAAGTGCAGAAAACCAAGGGCACAGCGGCTCAAAGAGGCGCTGCAGCCAAGCAGCGTGGCACGGTGGTGCGCGCCAAGGGGCAGCCCGCGCGCGGCGCGAAGACCAACAAGAATCGCCGCATCAAAACTGTGGCTTTCGTGCCGCCCAAGCCCAGCTTCGGCCAAATCGCCGGCCTGCATGGTGCGCAAGACGAGCTGGCGCTCAAATCCGCTGTGGCCTTTGTGGTGGATCAAGACACCAACGAAGTGCTCTTCAGCAAAAACGAAGCCGCAGTCCTGCCAATTGCCTCACTCACCAAGCTGATGACAGGCGTGATCGTGTCTGAAGCGCGCTTGGATCTGAACGAGATCATCACCATCACCGAAGCCGACGTGGACACCGAAAAAGGCAGCCGCTCGCGCTTGAAAGTGGGCACCAGTTTGCCGCGTGGCGAGCTGATGCACTTGGCACTGATGAGCAGCGAAAACCGCGCCGCGCACGCCCTAGGCCGCACCTACCCGGGCGGCATGGCAGCCTTTGTGGCCGCGATGAACGCGAAAGCCAAAGCCTTCAGCATGCGCGACACCACTTTCGTGGAGCCCACCGGGCTTTCCAGCAAAAACCAAAGCAGCGCGCGTGATTTAGCCGCTTTGGTGGCCGCTGCGTCCAGCTACCCCGCCATGCGCGAGTGGAGCACGAGCCAGGGTGCGCAAGTGCCGGTCGGCAACCGCGTGGTGAGCTACGTGAACACCAATCGCCTGACTGCCAACCCGAATTGGGACATCTTGCTGCAAAAAACGGGCTACATCTCCGAAGCAGGCCAATGCCTCGTGATGCAAACCAAAGTGGCCGGCCGCAAGCTCATCATGGTCTTCCTCGACAGCTTCGGCAAATACAGCCGCCTGGGCGACGCCGAACGAGTACGGGCCTGGGTAGAAGCCCAAAACGCCAACACACCGCGCAGCTGAGGCTGCCGACGGTGCAGCTGGGTGCCAACACGGCGGCACGATGATCCTCAGCTCGCTCCCCGATTTGCCTCCCCGGCCTGAGACAGCTGCGAACGCGGCGTTTCGCCGCCAGTTCTATGCCCGATGGGGCCGAGAAAATGCGGTGGTCTGTGGGCGCAGCGTACACGCCGAATACGCAGCCATTGCGCAAACGCTCTCCATCAAGATGACACTCGGCGGGCGCGAGCACTACCAGCTGCCGCACCGCGAGCTGGTGGTCGACGACGACAACTTGCTCGTGCTCAACGAAGGCCAGCGGTATGGCAGCGTGCTCAGCGCAAGCCGCGCTGCGTGGTCGTTTTCTGTCTTTTTTCGGCCGGGCATGCAGCGCGAGGTGGCCGCGCAGCAACGGCGCTCGGTGCAGGCCGCGCTCGATCAGCCCGATGCCGAGCCGTCATGCGTGGAGTTTGCCGAGCACCTGCGGCCGCACCGAGGTGAAGTCAGCCTGCGGCTCAAGCGCTTGGCGCAGCACATCGAGGCGGGCGAGCGCAGTGAGGCCTGGTTGGAGGAGCAGCTCACGTTCTTGCTGGCCGATATGCTGGCTGAAGAGCGCGCTTATCACAAGCCACGAGCAGAGCAGGCTCCCAGGCGCGCGCAGCGCCACGAGCTGCATCGGCGCTTACGGCTTGCTGTAGATCTGATCGAAAGCCACTACACCGACGCGCTCAACTTGGAGCGCTTGGCAAGCGAGGCGTGTTTGTCGCGCTTTCACTTTTTGCGCGAATTCACGAGGCTCACGGGTGAGTCGCCACATGACTACCTGAGCCGCAAGCGCGCACGGGTTGCGCAGCGCATGATCGCGCGCGGTGAGGCAGATGCAACCGGTGTGGCGCTGAGCTGCGGCTTCGCCAATGCCTGGGCGCTCAAACGGGCGCTGGCCAAACACCACCCAGCTGAAGCGGAAGCATCGCACCCGCCCCAATTTGCGCAAGATTTGCTCGCCTAAGTCGCTCAAAAGTGCCTAGCATGCCGTGCCATGACGCACTGCATCTCTTTCCTTCGCAGCCCGCTTTGGCTGTTGTCGCTCACGCTCGGCTTTGTACTCAGGTTGACCAACCCTGCATTTGCCAGCACGCCCACAGCGCCGGTCTCGCCGCCCAAGCCATGCGGCGCGCCAGAGCATCGCCAGCTCGACTTTTGGCTCGGCCACTGGGATGTGCGCTGGACCACGCGCAGCGGCGCCATCGGCACGGGCACGAACGTGATCACCCCCGAACACGGCGGCTGCGTGGTGCAAGAGGCCTTCAACGGCGGCCCGAGCACCGGCGGCTTGATCGGCCACTCGGTCTCGGTCTATCAGCCCGCCTCGGGCCAGTGGCGCCAAACTTGGGTAGACAACCAAGGCGGCTACTTTGCCTTGGTGGGTACTCGCGAAGCCGGGCGATTGGTACTGGTCGCCAGGGGCGACAGCGACGCAAAGCCTGAGCAGCGCATGGTGTTTGACGACATCACACCCAAAAGCCTCACCTGGCGCTGGCAACGCAGCGCCGATGCCGGAAAAACCTGGGCCGACCAGTGGGTGATTTTCTACACCCGGAGAAGCGAAGCTTCCGCCTCAACCGACCCGACAGCAGCCAGCGCGATGGCCGACAAACTGCTCGGCGCAGTGGGTGGCCGCGCAGCCTGGGCCGCCGCGCGCAACACCGTGAACGACTCGCAGCAGTTTCGGGCCGAGGCGCCTGTAGAAGCGCGCGCGGTCATCTCGCTCGATTTCATGCAGCCCCGCTGGCGCATCGACACGACGGCTCCGGGCTTGACCCTCACCCGGGTGGTCGATGGCGTGCGCAATTGGCGGCGCACTCGAGAAGGCCAAATTGCACCCATTACGCCCACCACCCTGCGAGAAGACCAACAGTGGTATGTCGGGCATGTGTACCGCACGATTTCGCGCATGGCTCGAAACGATCCGGCACTTGAGCTGCGCTTGGGCAGCGAGGGCCGCCTTGAGGTGTTTGAAGCGGCCAAGCGAATCGCCTGGTTCAAGCTGAATGCAGCCGGCGAGCCCTATGCCTTTGCCGGCGTGGGCGAAGGCCCTGGCTTGGTCAGCGGGCCGTGGACGGCGCAAGAACAAGGCATCCGCCACCCGATCTGGGTGGCCAGCGCCGATGGCACTTGGCGCTCCAGCCTCAATCGGCTCCAAGTGAATGCCGCGTTTGCCGATGAGTTGTTTCGCCAGCCCAACTGAGCCTGGTGGCCCAAAACCGAGCGCGAGGCCCGCAACTTTTGAGCGGCGAGCATTTACCATTGCGAAATGCCTCGTTCTTTGCCAGCCGTCACCGTGGAGCGCCCCGCCATTCAGGTGTTGGAGCGCAGTTTTCAGTTGCTCGATGTGCTCTCCCAGCAGCAAGAGCCTTTGGCGCTCAAAGACATTGCCGCCCGCGTGGGCCTGCATCCATCTACCACGCACCGCATCCTTAACGATTTGACGCTCGGCGGCTACGTGGATCGGCCCGAGCCTGGGCAATACCAGCTTGGCCTGCGCTTTATGGAGATGGGCAACCTGGTGCGTGCGCGCTTAAGCGTGCGCGATGCGGCGGTGATTCCCATGCGTGAGCTGCATCGGCAGATTCAGCAGCCCGTGAACCTGAGCGTGCGCCAAGGCGATGAAATTGTTTACATCGAGCGGGCGTATTCCGAGCGCAGCGGCATGCAAGTGGTTCGCGCCATCGGCGCTCGCGCCCCGCTGCACTTGACCAGCACCGGCAAACTCTATCTGGCCAGCGACGACTCCATCCGCTTGCGCGCCTACGCCGCTCGCACGGGGCTTGCCGGCAATACCAAAAACAGCCTCACCAAGCTCGATGCGCTCGAAAAAGAGCTCTCAGCGGCCAAACAAAGTGGCATCGCCCG
>JAAFHN010000235.1 GCA_013298415.1 Comamonadaceae bacterium | reverse complement strand
GCGGAGGCGGCGGGGTGACGAGGGCCACGCGCTTGGCGCGGTCTAAGCCCTCCAGCCCTTGGGCATCGATGCCGCGTGCTCGCACGTGCCAGTTGCCGTCTAGGAGGCCGGTGAAGGTCACGCTCGGCGTGGGGCTTGGCAAATCGGCCACCAGCTCGTTGAAGGCTTCGTCTTTCGCGATTTGCACGCGGTAGCTCACAGCGCCTGCAACGGCAGCAAAGTTGGCGGACACCGTGGGGCGGCGCAGCTCGGCTGGCACGCTTGCCAAATCGGGTGCGGGCAACAAAGCCACAGCCTTCACTTCTTTCACTTTCGGATCCACCACCGCGCCGAAGCCTGCGCCCACGTCGGCATTGGCTTTTTGCGAAGGGTTGTCGGCATTCACAGTGCCTTCTAACACCTCGGTCTTGCCTTTGTCGCCAGGCATCACTGCTGCGCGAAACACGGTGCCGCGCACGCCCACCACCGAGGTGGGCATGATGACCTTCAAGTCTTCGATGCGCTTGCTTTTGGAGGCGATCACTTCTACTTGACCCTGAATCAAGCGCAGCACGCCGGAATACCAGGTGTTGGAAATCGCTTTTTCGGCATCGCGGGCGGAGTAGCCGCCGTTCCTCACCAGCTCGGCCACCGAGCCCGGCAAGAGCTTCACTTTGGATTGATCGGCAAGCTCGATCACGGCTGCGCTGTTGGCACCGGTTTTGAGCTGCTGGCCAATTTCCAAGGCACCGCCCACTTTGAGTGAGGTGTCGCCAGTTGCGCTGACCACCTTGGCGGCCTGGTGTTCGATTTTCATGAGCCGCAGCGGCACAAAGATTTCTTGCCCCACAGAAATCCGATGGGGGTTCTTCAGGCGATTGAGCTTCGCCACTTCTGGCCAGGCTTTGGAGGTCAGCAACACCCTTTGAGAAAACTGGCTGAGGGTGTCTTTGCGCTCGATCACGAAGCGGGCACTGGCCTCCGAGGCCGGTCCAGCCTTGGCTTCGGCCTTGCTTTTGCGCTGCTCGGCGGCAAGCGCTGCGCGCTCGGCCTTGGTGAGCTTGCGAGGGTTGTCAGACGCGGCGGCCTGGGCTGCGGCTGGCGCGGCATCGGCGGAGGCAGCAGCTTTGGCTTTGCCACCTGCCTTTTTTGCACGGCGCTCGGCTCGGATCTGGGCTTTGGTCTTTTTCTTGGCCTTGGAAACCGTTTCGGAGCTTGCGGCTTTGGCGGCTGCTGGAGCAGGCGTGGGTGCAGGGGTAGCTGCAGGCGCAGGAGTCGGAGCAAGCACCGGCGGGCGAGGTGCTGCTGGCGGTGCCGAATTTGCCGCCGGGCCAGCGGTTTGCGAAGGTGCGGCTGGCGTTCCCCCAAAGGTGGGGGCCACGGGTGCTTGCGCATGGGCGGCAGAAGCCGCAGCGAAGGCAAACGCAAGCCAAGTGGCGGCCCGCGCGGGGCGCATCTGGCGGGGCGCGTGGCCCGACGGAAGGCTTGGGGCTGTGGCAGAAGACTGGAACAGACTGGCGCTGGAAATGGGGCTCATCCGCGAATTGTTGCGCATTGGGCACGCGGCTGGCTGTGGAAACAGCGCCTGGTGCAAGACAGTGAAGGCTGAAACAATAGGGAAATGTCGAATTCGTCGAATATGTCGCAAGCGCCTGACGGCGAACCCACACTGAACACACCCGGATCGCCCGCCGCTGTGTTCTGGGGCTTCACCACGCTGGCCTTGCAGGGCTTTGGTGGTGTGCTGGCCGTTGCGCAGCGCGAGCTGGTGGACAAGCGGCGCTGGCTATCGAAACTGGATTTTGTGGAGCAATGGGCCGTGGCTCAGGTGCTGCCGGGGCCGAACGTGGTGAACTTGGCGATCATGCTGGGCGACCGCTGGTTTGGCCTGCACGGGGCGGTGGCCGCGCTTGGAGGGATGCTCTTTTTCCCAAGCATCGTGGTGCTTGCACTGGTGATGCTCGCGGGGCCGTTTGCCGATCAACCAGCCTTTGTGGGCGCGCTCAAAGGCATGGGGGCCGTGAGTGCAGGGCTGATTGCGGCTGCGGGGCTGAAATTGGCACCTGCTTTGAAGGAAAATGCCATCTCTGTCCATGTATCTGCTTGCATCGTTGCTCTTACTTTCGTAGCGATTGCATTGCTGCGAATTCCGCTGCTCTGGGTGCTCGCGGGCATTGGCGGGGCGGCTTGCATTTGGGCTTGGCGCTGCATCCGGCTTGCAGACGCTGCCAAGGCAAAACCATGACCGCCGACGCCTTCGGCTGGGCGCAGTGGCTCGCGCTTTTCGGCCACTTTTTGATGCTGTCGCTCCTGAGCGTTGGCGGCGCGATCACCACCGCGCCTGAAATGCACCGCTATTTGGTGGCCCAGCAGGGCTGGATCAGCGATGCGCAGTTCAATGCCAGCATCGCGCTGGCTCAGGCCGCGCCAGGCCCCAATGTGCTCTTTGTGGCGCTGATGGGCTGGCATGTGGGGCTGAATGCAGCGGGCGGCGTGGGTGGGGGCATGGCGGCGACGGCGAGCGCGCTCTTGGGCGCGACCGTTGCGATGCTCGGCATCTTGATCCCTTCAGCCACGCTCACTTGGCGCGCCACCCGCTGGGCGCAACAAAACCGCGAGTTGATGGCAGTTCGCGCCTTCAAGGCGGGCATGGCCCCGGTGGTGATTGCGCTGCTGCTGGCAACTGGTTGGCTGCTAGCGGCTGCCGACCACCGCAGCGCCGAGCCTTGGCGCGCCTGGCTGCTCGCAGGTGTGGCGGCGCTTATCGTGTGGCGCACCAAGTTGCACATGCTCTGGCTGCTGGGCTTTGGCGCCCTGGTGGGGGCTTTGGGCTGGGTTTGACGGGGTCAGACTGAAAAAACAGGTCTTTTCCCACCACTGTCCAGGTGAAATAAGGACGTATTGCTATGATTTTAAGTAGGCCGGGATGACGCTCAGCGGGGGCACAATGTCGGCATGACGCCTTCTGCTTTCTCCCACAAGCGGCCAATACTTGCCACTCGATTCACGCAAAGCCTGGCCTGCTTTGCGTTCCTAAGTGGTGCTGCGCTCGCGCTCGCGCAGGGTGCGGGCACGAATCCTGTCGTTGATGGCTTCATCCGCCCCAACGCCAACCTGCACGCGGAAAACATCCCGCCGATTCCGGCGAGCTTGGTGCAAGCTCTGCGCCCTTACAACGATTTTCGGCCTGTTGCTTTTGTCGCATGGCATCCGAGCAGGAAAGAAATGCTCGTGCGACAGCGCGTGCAGGGCGCAAGCACCGTGCAGCTTCACTGGCTGAAATCGCCTGGCGCAGCACTCAAGCCCGCCACGCAGCACCCCGACCCCATCGGACCTGCCACGCTCAGCCGCGATGGCAAATTCATTGTGTATGCCGCGAGCAAAGGCGGCTCAGAGCAGTTCCAACTCTTTCGCCAGGATTTAGACGCCGACAGCGGCGCGCCCACCGGCCAGGCCGTGCAGCTCACCAACGAGCGCGAGCGCCACATCCGACTGGGCTGGTATCGCAAAAATGGCCGCAGCACGGGTGAGATGCTGGTGCTTTCCCTGCCCTTGGATCGTTTTTTGCCAGAAGCTGAGCGCGAAAACGTTGGCTCTACCCTGCGCTTGATTGATCCTTTCAAGCCGGAATCCGCGCGCGAGGTCGCCAAGCTGCCACAAACCGGCTGGGCTGGCAGCTCGCTCAGCCGCGATGGCAGCACGCTTTACATGACCAAGCGCATGAGCGCCAACCACAGCGAGATTTGGGCGGTTGACCTGACCGGCAAACCGCCGGTGCGCCTGATCCCCGCTGCCGACGATGACAAAACCCAGGCCGTGCACGGCTCCTCGCGGCTCACGGCCGACGGCAAAGCGCTGCTGCTGATCACGGATCGGTTCGGTGAGTTTTTGGGCGTTGCGCGCTATGAATTGGCGAATCAGTCATTGCGCTCACTCACTGGCGATCTGCCGCACGACGTGATGGCTTTTTCCACTGGCGTGGCCGTGGATGCGGCAGGTGGCTTTGCAGGCGAGAGCGGCTCGGCGATTGACGATGAAGCGGATGACGAGACAGAGACCAGCGGCAGGCCGCTGCTCTTTCAAGTGAATGTGCATGGCCAAACCGAGCTGCGCGCTTTGGATGCAAAAACCTACGCGCCGATCAGCTTGCCGCGCCTGCCCGCAGGCGCCGTGAGCACGGCCGTGGTGCGCCGAGGTGGCACAGAAATGGCGCTTTCGGTGTACGGCGCGCAAACCCCCGGCGATTTGTGGGTGGTTGACATCAAGGCCGCAGGCGCGGCCAATCCAGGCGAAGCGCCGGCCACGCTTTGGGCGAAAGCAGGCAAGTCGCTGGACACCAGCGGCTTTCGTGCGCAAGAGGTGATCCGCTGGAAAAGCTTCGATGGCTTGGAAATCTCGGGCCTCATCACGCGCGCTGCTCCGAAGTTCACCGGCAAGCGCCCCGTGTTCATCGACATTCACGGCGGCCCAGAGAGCCAAGCGCGCGTGGGCTTTGCGGGCAGGGCCACTTTCTACAACAACGAGCTGGGTATCACCGTGATCCGCCCCAATGTGCGCGGCTCAAGCGGCTTTGGCAAAACCTTTTTGACCCTGGACAACGGCTACAAGCGCGAAGACTCGGTGAAAGACATCGGCGCGCTTTTGGATTGGATCGCGCAGCAGCCTGATCTTGATGCGAGCCGGGTGCTCGTGAGCGGCGGCAGCTACGGTGGCTACATGGCACTTGCCGCGTCCACACACTACGCAGACCGCATTGCCGGTGCGATCGACAGCGTGGGCATCAGCAATTTCGTCACCTTCTTGGAGACCACAGAGAGCTACCGAAGAGACCTGCGCCGTATGGAATACGGCGACGAGCGCGACGCCAAAATGCGCGAGTTTCTGATCCGCATTTCACCGACGACGAATGCGCACAAAATCACCAAGCCGCTCTTTGTGGTGCAAGGCAAAAACGACCCCAGAGTGCCCGTGACAGAAGCCGAGCAAATCGTGGCCAAAGCCAGAGCCAACGGCACCCCCGTGTGGTACCTCCGAGGCGAAAACGAAGGCCACGGATTCGCAAGGCGAGAAAACGCAGAGTTTTTATCGCTCAGCATCATCGCGTTCATGCAGCAGACGGTGTTGAAGTAAGGCTGGCGGGGCTACGCCAACCGGGCCG
>JAAFHN010000663.1 GCA_013298415.1 Comamonadaceae bacterium | reverse complement strand
GTCGGAGCGGGGGTTGGAGCAGGGGTTGGAGCCGGGGGCGGCGCGGGAGTCGGCGTAGGGGTCGGTGCGGGAGTTGGGGCGGGTGTTGGAGCAGGAGTCGGCGCGGGCGTTGGGGCCGGCGTCGGTGCGGGAGCCGGTGCAGGGCTCGGCGGGGTGAAAGTCACTGGCGGTGGCGCAGCGGGCGGCGGAGGCGACTCCGCGCTGCTTCCGCCGCCTCCGCAGGCCGTGAGGAACGCGGCGGTGAACAACAAGGAAAGGCCTGCGAGGTGTTCTGAGAGGTGTTTCATGGTCCTGCCTCTTGCAAAGGAGTTGGAATGCCACAAGCGTAGGCTCCAAATGTGGAGCTTTTGTGGATTGCGTTGCAAGCATGCTCCCTACAATCCCGGCGCTGCGCATCGCGGGAAAAAGGAGCTTTCATCCATGCACATTCACGTTTTGGGCGTTTGCGGTACCTTCATGGGCGGCTTAGCCGCGCTGGCACGGGAGGCTGGCCACAAAGTCACGGGCTGCGACGCTGGCGTTTATCCGCCGATGAGCGATCAACTGCGTGCACTTGGCATCGAGCTGATTGAAGGCTTTGGTGCGGATCAAATGGCGCTGCAGCCGGATGTGTTTGTGATCGGCAATGTCGTCTCTCGCGTGCGCCTGCCCGATGGCAGCCCCAAGTACCCGCTGGCCGATGCGATTTTGAATGCCGGTGCCCGCTACATGAGCGGGCCGCAGTGGTTGGCAGAAAACGTGTTGCGCGACCGGCATGTGCTGGCTGTGGCTGGCACGCATGGCAAAACCACGACCACCACGATGCTGGCTTGGATCTTGGATCGGGCGGGTTACCAACCGGGTTATTTGATCGGTGGCGTGCCGCTGGTGTTTGGCGAAGACGAGGGTAAATCGGCAAGGCTCGGTGGCACTGCGCCCGATGGAAAACGCTATTTCGTGATCGAAGCCGACGAATACGACACCGCGTTTTTCGACAAACGCAGCAAATTTGTGCATTACGGCCCGCGCACTGCCGTGCTGAACAACCTGGAATTCGACCACGCCGACATTTTTGACAACCTGGCCGCGATTGAGCGCCAGTTTCACCACCTGATGCGCATCGTGCCTGGTGTCGGTCGTGCGGTGGTCAATGCGCAAGACGAATCTTTGGCGCGTGTGCTCAAAATGGGCTGCTACAGCGAATTGAAGACGTTTGGCAGCTTGGGTGCCGACTTTTTTGCCGACGGCCCAGCCCACGACTTTGCGGTGCGCTCCAGGACGCATCCTGTGCTTGACGCCCGTGTGAGCTGGGGCTTGACCGGCAGTCACAACCAAATGAACGCGCTGGCGGCCATCGCTGCTGCCGAACACGTGGGTGTGTCGCCGGACATGGCCGCTGCAGCCCTGAGCAGTTTTCAAAATGCCAAGCGTCGCATGGAGCTGCGCGGTGAGGTGGTGCTCACTTCAGGCGCGACACCGGTGCGCGTGTACGACGACTTCGCCCACCACCCCACGGCGATTCGCTTGACCCTCGACGGGCTGCGCGATCGCCTGGATGCCGATGCCCGCCGCTCCGAACGCCTCATCGCGGTTTTCGAGCCGCGCAGCGCCACCATGAAGCTCGGCACGATGTCGCAGCAGTTGCCCTGGGCCTTGGAGCGCGCGGCGTTCAGCCACTGCCATGCAGCGGGACTCACGTGGAACCCCGCCGAGGCACTCAAACCGATGGGTGAGCGCGCCGTCACGCACCACAGCGTAGACGCAACCGTTCAGGCCGTGGTGGCGCAGGCTCAGCCTGGCGACCACATTGTTTGCATGAGCAACGGCGGCTTCGGCGGCATTCACGCCAAGCTGCTCGCCGCGCTGGAAGTGAAACGCTAGCCCTACTCAAAGGCGGCCACCACTGTCATGTCACGCTTGAAATGTCGGTGTATCGCGCAGCAATCGGTGCGCGGGGCTAGGCGCAAAACGCAGCGCATGCCCACTGCCTGGGCAAGTTTTGCAACGACGCCCTGCGCAGCGAGG
>JAAFHN010000185.1 GCA_013298415.1 Comamonadaceae bacterium | reverse complement strand
GCGATCCAGGGCCTGGTTGGCGCTGTTGGCATGCAGGGTGCACATGCACAAATGCCCGGTTTCGGCAAAGGCAATCGCATGCTCCATGGTTTCGCGATCACGCACCTCGCCCATCAAAATCACATCTGGCGCTTGGCGCAGGGTGTTCTTCAGCGCCATTTCCCAGGAATCGGTGTCAAGCCCCACCTCGCGCTGCGTGATCACGCAATTCTTGTGTGCGTGCACGAATTCCACTGGGTCTTCAATCGTGATGATGTGGCCGAATGATTTTTCATTGCGCCAATCGATCATCGCAGCCAAGGTGGTGGATTTGCCCGAGCCCGTGGCGCCCACCAAAATGCACAAGCCGCGCTTGCTCATCGTGACTTCTTTGAGCACCTGCGGCACGCCCAAGCCATCGATGGTGGGCAAAACCTGCGGAATCACACGCAGCACCATGCCCACGCGACCCTGCTGCACAAAGGCGTTCACACGAAAG
This sequence comes from Comamonadaceae bacterium, assembly GCA_013298415.1. Lineage (GTDB taxonomy): Bacteria > Pseudomonadota > Gammaproteobacteria > Burkholderiales > Burkholderiaceae_C > JAAFHN01. Next base: position 5,519 of record JAAFHN010000185.1, on the reverse strand, counting down.
CGCCCCACTCCAGGCGGCGCAATCGCGAAATTGCACTCTTTGGTGCGCTCGAACTCGCTGGACTGCTTGTCGTTCATGATCGAACGGGCAAGCGCCAAGGTGTGCGCGGGCGTCAGCGGCTGCGGTGACACCTTGGTCACCTTGCCATCCACCTTGATTGCAGGCGGAAACTCCGCCGTGATGAACAAATCACTGCCATTGCGACTGATCATCAACCGCAACAAGTCCGTGATGAATTTACTGGCCTGGTCGCGTTCCATGGAACGCCTCCTTTCGTGTCTCGGTTCCCCGCAGGGCGATGTCGCACCCAGGCGGTTTGCACAATCGAAGCCAGGCTAGGCGCCGAGGCTTTGGGTGTCGCGCGGCGCTCACAATCGGTGCAAGACTAGGCGCCGAGGCGCAGACAGTGCTTAAGCACGGCAAGCCGATGGCAACGACGTATTGCATCGATTTTGAGCGCCGAGCTAGCCGGGGAAGTTTTCGGGGATCTTGGCCTTCCCTCTTGCCTCGCCCGGGCTGATCACATTGCGCTTGACCAAATCCGACAAATTTTGATCCAAGGTTTGCATGCCGTCATTGCGCCCAGTTTGAATCGAAGAGTACATCTGCGCAATTTTTGCCTCGCGAATCAAATTCCGAATCGCCGGTGTGCCGATCATGATTTCGTGAGCCGCTACGCGGCCATTGCCATCCTTGGTCTTACACAGGGTTTGCGAGATCACCGCCTGCAAGCTCTCTGAGAGCATGGCGCGGATCATTTCTTTTTCTTCAGCGGGGAACACATCCACGATGCGGTCGATGGTTTTGGCAGCGCTTGAGGTGTGCAAGGTGCCAAACACCAAGTGCCCGGTTTCCGCTGCCGTCATGGCCAGGCGGATGGTTTCCAGGTCGCGCATTTCGCCCACCAGGATCGCGTCAGGATCTTCGCGCAGGGCGGATTTCAATGCCGCAGCAAACGAGAGCGTCATCGGCCCCACTTCGCGCTGGTTGATGAGGCATTTTTTGCTCTCGTGCACGAATTCGATGGGGTCTTCCACGGTCAGGATGTGGCCGTATTCGTTTTCGTTCAAGTAGTTGATCATCGCGGCGAGAGTGGTGCTCTTTCCCGAGCCCGTGGGGCCGGTGACCAGCACCATCCCGCGCGGCTTCATCGCCAAATCGGCAAAAATTTTGGGCGCGTTGAGCTGCTCCAGCGTCAAAATTTTGCTTGGAATGGTTCGAAACACCGCGCCCGCGCCTCGGTTTTGGTTGAAGGCGTTCACGCGAAAGCGGGCCAAGCCCTCGATCTCAAACGAAAAATCGATCTCCAAAAACTCTTCGTACTGCTTGCGCTGGCCGTCGTTCATGATGTCGTACACCATGGCATGCACCGCTTTGTGGTCGAGCGGGTCCACATTGATGCGGCGCACATCGCCGTGCACGCGGATCATCGGCGGCAAGCCAGCCGACAAGTGCAAGTCAGATGCTTTGTTTTTGACGCTGAACGCCAGCAATTGGGTGATGTCCATTTCCGCTCTAGCCAGTGGCACGATGACAATGCAACCATTATGAGCACGATTAAAGACAAGCTCCAAGCCATTCGCTCACGGATTGCGCAAGCAGAGATCGCCGCCGGGCGCGGGGCAGGCAGCGTGGCCTTGTTGGCGGTGAGCAAAACCTTTCCCGCTGCCGCAGTGGAAGAGGCAGCCGCCTGCGGCCAGCGCAGCTTCGGTGAAAACTACATCCAAGAAGGCGTTGACAAGATCATTGCCCTGCGAGGGCTGCGCGTGGCCGGTGAGCCGCTGGAGTGGCACTGCATCGGCCCGATCCAAAGCAACAAAACACGGCCGGTGGCCGAACATTTTGATTGGGTGCACACGGTGGATCGCCTCAAAATTGCCGAGCGCTTGAGCGAGCAACGCCCCGCGCATTTGCCGCCGCTGCAAGTTTGCATCCAGCTCAATGTGGACGACGCGGCCACGAAGTCTGGCGTGGCACTCGCGCAGCTCGACGAGCTGGCCCGCGCCGTGCAAGCCCTGCCACGCCTGCAACTGCGTGGGCTGATGTGCATTCCTGATCCTGCGTCTGAAGCCAAGTTGCTGTCAAATTTCATAGCAACAAAACAAGCATTTACTAGGACAGTCAGCCAATTTGATCCAAAAACATCGGCAAGACCGGCTTTGGACACCCTCTCCATGGGCATGAGCGCCGATTTGGAGCTGGCGGTGGCCACAGGCAGCACCATGGTGCGCGTGGGTAGCGCGATTTTTGGCAGCCGCAGCGCGAGGGTGTAGCTGGCGCGGCCTGGCGCAGCTTGGGTCGGCTTGGGTCGGCTTGGGTCAGTTGTAACTGCGTTTTGCCGCGTCCACCGTGTCAAAGGTTTGAATGATGTTGGTGAAGCCTGCGAGTTGCAGCACTTTCAGCACCCCTGGCTGAACGGCTGCCACGCGGATGTCGCCATTTTGGGCGCGTGCGGCCTTCACGCCGATCAAGAGCGCACGCAGGCCCGGGCTGCTCACGAAGCTCACGTCAGCGAAATCGGCCACCAACCAAAATTTGCGCTCGTCCAAGAGCACTTGGATGGCATCGCTCAGTTGCGGTGCCGTGAGCGCATCAACGCTGCCACGGGCTTTGAGCAAGGTGATCTTGCCCAGGTTTTGGGATTGGGTTTTGAGCATGGGGTGGTCGGTTCAGAGCGGCGCAGCGGCGGCAGATTCGTAGCGCAGCGCAAGCATGGTGATGTCGTCGGCCTGGTTGCCTGGGCCTTCAAATGAGCGCAGCGCTGCCAGCACCTCGGCCATGCGAGTGGCAAGCGAATCGCCCACCCGCTCGCGCAGCAGCGGCTCCAGCCGCTCTTCGCCAAAGAGCTCTTGCACGGGGCTGGTGGCCTCAGTGACGCCATCCGTGAAGGCAAAGAAGCCGTCGCCTGGCCGAAGCTGCACCTGGCCTTCGCCATAAGGGATCTCGCCCATCACCGCCAAGGCCATGTTGCCCAAGCTTTCGATGGCTTCAATGCTGCCGTCGGTGCGCAGCACATAAGGGGGGTTGTGGCCGCCATTGGCATAGGTGAGCAAGCCGTCTCGCGTGTCAAAGACGGCGTAGAAGAGCGTCACAAACATCATCTCTTTGTTGTCGGCTTCCAGCAAATCGTTGAGCCTGGCCAAGCAGGCGGCGGGGCTGTCTTGAATCTGAGCGAGCGCGCGCAGCAAGGTGCGCGACACGGCCATGAAAAACGCGGCGGGTACGCCCTTGCCCGACACATCGCCCACGGCCAGCGCCAAGCGATGCTCATCCAACCGGAAGTAGTCGTAGAAATCGCCGCCCACTTCTTTAGCGGCGTGCATCAGCGCGCCCACTTCCACACCCGCCACATCGGGCGCCTCTGTGGGCAGCATGGAAAGCTGCATCTTGCTGGCAATCTCCAGCTCTTGCTGGATGGCGATCAGCTGCGTTTTGGCCTGCAAGGCCGCGCGCAGCTCGGCCACGAGCCGCTCCAGCTGCGCGTACTGATCGCCCACGCGGCCAACCAGGCTTTGGAAGCCAAGCGCAAGCACGCTCACCTCGTCCACGACTGCGCTCGTTCCGGTCGGCGTCAGCGTGGGCGTGGGCGTGGCGATCGCCGGATCAATTTGGTCTTTGGGTGCCACCTCTCGGGAGGCGGCTTCAATGCGCGCCAAATCCTCCAGCACACCCTGGCGCGCCCCTTCATCCAGGCGCTGCGCAAGCGCCATCATTTGGTGGCGCATGAAGCGCGCCTGGCGCTTGCCTTGGCGCTCGCGAGATCGCTTCATCGCGTGCAGCGCAGAAAGCTCATCATTTGCCGATTGAGTCGCTCGCTCAAGGGTGTCGATGCGCAAATGATCCGCGCCGCTTGAAGGCGGAGTTGAAGGCGAAGTGAGGTCTACCACAGCGCGCACCCCGCGCGCCCACAGGTTCACCACTTGCGCCACATAAACCAAGGCCAAAGCGAAAAGCAGCAGCACGGCGGCCAGCGCCATCCAAAGCGCCGTGCGCTCAGCCCGCAACACATCGGCCTCCACATCGCGCACGCTCAGCATGGTGGCAACGCGCCTGCCGTCCACGCCCAAGAGCGGCCAGGCCAGCAAAAACTGCTCGCTGCTCGCACTGCCCAGCGCGCCTTTGGAGAGGCGTCGGCTCTGCTCGCGGCCTTGCAGCCACTGAGCCACCAAGCCGGAAGCATCCTCGCCCGCCACTTGCCCACGCAAATCGGCCACAGCAAGCGGGTGGCCAGACAAACTCGAAAAGGGCTCGTAGACCTGCGCCAGAGGGCGAGAAGCCATGAGCCACACCCGCGCGCCGTTGGCCCGCTCAGCCACCGCCGCGTGCCCTGCATGCAGCTTTCGGTCTTCGCCCCACCACACGCCAGTGATGGCCAAGTTCGACGGGCCTTGAGGCCAACTGCGCCTGTTCAAATAGGTCTGGCTTCCCGCCTGGGAGCTGGCAAGTACCTCACCTTCCAGGCTGAGCACCGAGAGCACCAAGGCGGTCGTTCCACTCGAACTCGTGCTGGCTGCCGGTTCCAAGGCCGCTTCGGTACCGCCTTGAGTTCCGGCTTGAGCGCCAGCTTGGGCAACTGCCTGCGCAGGTGCGGCCCGGTGGCCCGAGATCCACGCCTCCAGCGCTGATGCAGTCGATATTTCTTGGGCGCGGGCTTGGAGCACCGCAGTTTCTTGCTGCAATTGGCTTTGCCATTGCGCCTGCACCAAAAGCTGTTTTTGTTCGCTCATGGCCGCGCTGTAGTGCTGGTGCGCCCACCAGGCGATGCCGCCCAGGCACAGTGCAATGCTCAAGAGCGTGGTCACCGCGGCCAGACTCAGACTGTTGCGCAAGCTCAAGCCGCGCAGCAAGCGCGCAGCAAATGTGAGCTTTTCAGCGTCGGGCGCTGCTGCAACTGCTGGCGGCATCGGCAAGCCCGCCAGCACGTCATCGATGCGTTTCACCACGCCGGGATCAAAGTGCGAAGCGCGCACCTCGCTGGCTTTGGTGAGCACGGCGCGGTGCCGCGCTTGCAAAGCGCGCAAGCCCCTGCGCCAGGCGGATGCCAGCTCGCTCGCTGCGTGCCAGTGGGGTTGGCGCGCAGGCCGGGCAGGCCAGGCAGGCGCTTCTCGGCTCAAGGTGGTCAAGCCCGCAATCAGTCGCTGGGTTTGCACGAGCGGTGCTTGCACCCGCAGGCTCAGGTAGCGTCGCCAAAGCCAGATCGCCAGAGCCAAGAGCGCGGCCAGCGCTGCAAAAGCCTGGGCTACCAAGCCCGGCGAGGGCGTGAGCACTTCGCTGGCCACCGCCAAATAGCCTTGCACCGGCTCGCCCGGCCCAGCGCGCAGCGGCGCAGTCACGAGCAGGCCATTGGCATGAAACACAAGCTCTTCGCCGCTCAAGCGCAATTGAAGTTGCGATGCGGAAGGCAGCTCGCCATCCGCAAACAAGGCCTGCCCATCCGCGCGCCAAACCGCCATGCCGCGCACGAGCGGCGAGCCCGCCCGGTTGGCGCGCAGCCAAGGCTGCACTTGCACGAGTTTGTC
>JAAFHN010000309.1 GCA_013298415.1 Comamonadaceae bacterium | reverse complement strand
CAGAGCGCATCACCGGCATGAACACGTCTTTGATGATGCTGCGCGGCCCGCAAATCGCACCGGCGATCACACGGCCTTGGCCGTCCAAATACTTGGTGCCGCTGTGCATCACCAAATCTGCGCCCAATTCAATCGGCCGCTGCAAGGCTGGCGAGCAAAAGCAGTTGTCGACCACCAGTAACGCCTTGGCGTTGTGCGCGATGTCTGCCAGGGCTTGGATGTCGCACACGTCGGTGAGCGGGTTCGTTGGCGTTTCGGCAAACAGCAGCTTGGTGTTGGGCTTCACCGCTGCCCGCCACTCGGCCACATCGGTTTGGCTCACAAAGCTCGATTCCACGCCGAATTTTGCGAATTCGGTGCCGATCAGCTTCATGGTGCTGCCAAACACCGAGCGGGAGCACAGCACGTGGTCGCCAGATTTCAGCAAGCCCATACAGATCATGAGAATCGCCGACATGCCGCTGGCAGTCGCCATGCAGTCTTCAGTGCCTTCGAGCGCGGCCAAGCGCAGCTCCATGCTGCGCACCGTGGGGTTGGTGAAGCGGCTGTAGATGTAGCCTTCTTCCTCGCCCGCAAAGCGGCGCGCGGCGGTTGCGCTGTCGGGCTGGGTGAAGCTGGAAGTGAGGTACAGCGCTTCGGCGTTTTCGCCGTACTGGCTTTTGTCAACAGCCATGCGCACGGCGAGCGTGTCGCGGTGCAGGCCTTCGGGAAGCGGCCTGGCCGCTGCGCTGGTGGGGGAAACTGGGTTTGAATTCACCCCTAAATTATCGGCGGGTAAGCCGAGGGCAGTCCCGCGCGGCCCCGGGCCTTAGGCGAACTCAGACCTGGCGGTATCCATCCAGCTCGATTCGCCCGCATGCCGCGTGCTGGGTGCCGATTCGCCGTCGCTGGCTTCTTCTGTCACATACACGCCGTCAAAGCACGATGCCTCAAAGCCGTGCAAGGTTGGCCCGCCCAGCGCCTGCGCACCGGCCACGGCGCGCTTCATCGCGTTCACGTCTTGGTAAATCAGCGCATCGCAGCCGATGAATTCACGCACCTGCGCCGTGCTGCGCTCATGGGCGATCAACTCGGTGCGCGTGGGCATGTCGATGCCATACACGTTTGGAAAACGCACGGCCGGCGCTGCGCTGGCCAAGTAGACCTTGGCTGCACCAGCCTCACGTGCCATGAGCACGATCTCTTGGCTCGTGGTGCCGCGCACGATGGAGTCATCCACCAAAAGCACCCTGCGGCCTTTGAACTCTGCCTTGATCGCGCTCAGCTTTTGGCGCACAGACTTTTTGCGCACCGCCTGGCCCGGCATGATGAAGGTGCGGCCCACGTAGCGGTTTTTCACGAAACCCTCTCGGTAAGGCCTGCCAATGGCTTGCGCGAGCTGCATCGCGCTCGGGCGAGATGACTCTGGTATTGGAATCACCACATCGATTTCATCCGGCGGTATTTCGGTGAGCACCCGCTTGGCCAGGGTTTCGCCCAAGTTCAGGCGCGCTTGATAAACAGAGATGCCGTCAATCGTGGAATCAGGCCGTGCCAGGTACACAAACTCAAAAATGCAGGGAAACAGCGCAGGCGCTCGGGCGCATTGCGCCGAGTGAAGGCGGCGCTGGTTGTCGATGAACACCGCCTCGCCAGGCGCCACATCGCGCAAAAACGTGAAGCCCGAGCCCACCAAGGCCGCTGACTCACTGGTGACCATCACATCCCCATTCGCCGCCTTGCCAATGCACAGCGGCCGAATGCCGAACGGATCGCGAAACGCCAGCACGCCATGGCCCGCGATCATCGCCACCACCGCGTAGCTGCCTTCCAAGCGGCGGTGCACACCGCGCACAGCCTCAAAAATGTCGGCAGGCTTCAGCGGCAAGCCGCGCGTGGTTTGCTCCAGCTCGTGCGCCACCACATTGAGCAACACCTCGGAATCGCTGGAGGTGTTGATGTGGCGGTGGTCCAGCTCAAAAAGCTGCTGCTGCAATTCCGGCACATTGGTCAAGTTGCCGTTGTGCGCGAGCACGATGCCAAATGGCGCGTTCACATAAAAGGGCTGGGCTTCTTCTTCGGCCTCGGCATTGCCCGCCGTGGGGTAGCGCACCTGCCCAATGCCCACATTGCCCGGCAGCGCCCGCATGTTGCGTGTGCGAAACACATCGCGCACCATGCCCTTGGCCTTTTGCATGAAAAACTTCGTGCCGTCTTGCGTCACGATGCCCGCAGCATCTTGCCCCCGGTGTTGCAAGAGCAGCAGCGCGTCGTAAAGCGCCTGATTCACCGCCTGTTCAGAAATGATTGCTGCAATGCCGCACATGGAAAACTTCGTGTTATCGGTTCGGAGCGCGGATTATGGGTGGCAAGCGTTGGTGGCTGGCATACAGGCAAAAAATCCTGAGGCGCTAAGTCAAGCACCGCGCTTCTGTGCGGCTTGGGGTTGATCGCCCAGCCAGTACCTGGGGCCGGGGCCGCGCTGGCCGGCGGTGTCTTGGGCGTTATAGAGCGGGCAGTTTTTGAGCGACAAGCAGCCGCAGCCGATGCAGCTGGTGAGCTGCTCGCGCAGGCGTTGCAGGGTTTGGATTTGCGCATCTAGGGCGGGCAGCCAGGCTTGGCTCAGGCTTTGCCAATCTTGCGGCGTGGGTGTGCGGTGTTCGGGCAAGCTGCTCAGCGCCGCTTGGATTTGCGGCAGGGCGAGGCCCACGCTTTGCGCAGCCCGGATGAAGGCGATGCGCCGCAACGAAGCCCGGGCAAAAAGGCGATGGCCACCTTCGCTGCGCACGCTCGGCAGCAAACCCTGGCTTTCGTAGAAGCGCAGCGCGCTCACCGCCATGCCCGAGCGTTGCGAAATCGCACCAATGGCGAGCAGATCCGTGGCTTGCATGCTTGACCTCAAGTGAACTTGAGATATTACGCTGCGAAGCATGACCACTTCAATCCCCAGCCCGCTCCACCAAGCCCTGAGCGCCGCACAGGCCTACCCTGCTGAATACGGCAGCGGCTTGAGCAGCCATTTGCCGATGGCTTTGCATGCGCTTTTTGAACTTGGGGCGAGCGCGTCGGGCCTGGCGGCCTTTTCAGCGCACTACACGCAGCGCTTTGGGCAGGCCAGGGCTGGCGACGTGGTGCCACAGGCTTGGCCCGAGTGGCGCGAGCATCTCGGCCAATGGGATCGGCTGACCGAATTCCATGCTCACTTTGCGGACGCGATGCAGCGCGAAGGGGCGGAGGCGGCATTGCGTGCGAGCATGCCTGCGCTGTGGCCGGGATTGCGAGGGGCCGCATTTCACGGCCTGATCCGCGTGGCGCATGGCGACAACTCAGGCCACGCTGCCGAGCTGGCTGCGGGCCTGGCGTATTGGGCGGCGCGGTGGCAGGGGCTGCCCGCGCAGCAAAAATCGAAGGCTCTGGCCTTTTCCGACTGGTGGCTGGCCACACAAAGCGCGGCCAAGGCTTACCCAGGTGGGATGATTGCGCAACGCATGAGCGAATCCGCTCAAGACGCCGCGTACCCGCGCTTGGCTCTGAAGCTGCCGAGCGAACGCGCCGAGCTTGAAGCCGCCATCCGCCTCTTTGCCCGCCACGCCGCCCTGCACTACGCCCAAACGCAAAACTTCACGGTACTTCACCTCGTGACAGGCAGCCGAGCCCTGTTGCAATTGCTGCCCCTCGTGTTGCCCAGCGAGGAAACCAGCAGCCAGATCAGCCGAGCGCTGACTGCCGCGCTGCTCACCGTTGCGCCCACGGCGCGGGGCAGCGTGCCAGCCCCCGCTGCGCAGCCAATGTCAGATGCAGCGCAAGGCATCCGAGCGCTCTTCGCCCACGCGCTGAAGCGGCTGAGCCAAGGTGCGCCCCTAGACGATCACGCAATCAAGCTGGTGCATGCCTGCTGGGAGCTTTCTCACCATGACCACGATGCCAGCTACTTTGAATGCGCCAATCGGGCTTTGGAGTATGCGTAGGCGCTTCGCATGCCATGATTTAACTTCGTTTTTTATAGCATCAAAGCATGTAAATGTTTCGACAGAGCGCCAAAATCAAGCTGATTTGCCTAAAAACCCGCCTTCAGCCCAGGCGCTGGCGCTGGATCGGGTGAGCTTGAAGTTGGCCGCCACGCGCACGCTGGCGATCAGCTCGCCGTTTGCGTTTTGCGCTTGCAGCACGGCACTCGGATTGTCGTCGTCGGGCTCGATGCGCAGGCTGA
>JAAFHN010000626.1 GCA_013298415.1 Comamonadaceae bacterium | reverse complement strand
CTCCCGTTCGGGCTGAGCGCAGAACGGCTCCCGTTCGGGCTGAGCGCAGAACGGCTCCCGTTCGGGCTGAGCGCAGAACGGCTCCCGTTCGGGCTGAGGTATCGAAGCCCAAAGCCCTTCGATACCTCAGGGCGAGCGGCAACGACGACCATCTTGCTCATGCTATTGGATCGCCGCACTGGCGCGCAGGCGGGCAATGTCGTCGTGGCCGTAGCCGAGCAGCTGGCTGAGCACGGCATCGGTGTCTTGCCCAAGGCTGGGCGCTGCGGACATATCGCTTGGGTCTGCGCAGTCGCTGAGCTTGATGGGGTTGCCGGGCATCTCGACCGATCCACCGCTGGCCAGCGCGCTCTTCACCACCATGTTGCGTGAACGAACCTGTGCATCGCCGAGTGCCTGGGCCAAGTTGTTCACTGGTGCGCAAGGAATGCGCTGCTCGCGCAGCTTGGCGAGCCAGTAGTCAGCGGGTTGTTGCACCAATTCTTCTTCGATGATGGCTTCGATCTTTTCGCGGGCTGCATAACGCGCAGGCTGCTGCAAGTAAGCTGGGTCGCGCAACTCAGGCCGGGTAACCACGCTCAAAAACTTTTCAAAGAATGCATCGCCAATGCAAGCGATGATGATGTAGTCAGTCGCTGTTTTGAAGGTGTTGTAGGGCACGTGCACGAAGTGGCTGTTGCCAATGCGATCCGGCACATGGCCGCTCATCAAATACATCGTGGCCATGTAGTTGAGCAGGCTCACCTGCACATCAAGCATCGACACATCCACATGCCTGCCCACGCCGGTGGCATCGCGGGCCAAAAGCGCCGCCATGATGCCCATCGCGCCGAACATGCCGCCGCCCAAATCGCCGTGGGGGATGCCGGAGCGCACGGGGGCTCGATCAGCAAAGCCTGTGATCGACATGCCGCCGCCCATGCCTTGCACCACTTGGTCAAAAGCCGGGCGGTTGGGATCGACGCCGGTTTCGCCAAAGCCTGTGATCGAGCAGGTGACGATGCGCGGGTTGATCTTTGAGAGGGTGTCGTGATCGATGCGCAGCCGCTTGGGCACACCCGCGCTGAAGTTGTCCACCACCACATCGGCTTTGCGAACGAGGTCGTAAAACACTTGAAGGCCTGATTCGCTTTTCAGGTCGACGCACACGCTTTCTTTGCCACGGTTCAGCGTGAGGAAGTAGGCGCCCATGCCGTCACGGGCGTAGTCGGGGCTTGTTGCGAGCAGCTTGCGGGTGCCCTCGCCTTCGCCGGGTGGCTCCACCTTGATCGTGCGCGCACCCAAGTCGCTCAAGATCATCGCGCCGTAAGGGCCGGAGAGCATGTGCGTGAGATCCAGCACCGTGATGTGTTCGAGAGCGCGCATGGCGGGGGCTCAGTGCGCGTTCAGGGCTTCGGCGTGGCGGGTGTGGCCACAGGCGCAGATGATGGATTCGCCGGGGGCCGCTCTTTTCGGTAGTGGCTCCAGCTGGTCGCGTTGGGGCGTGTGAACACCTCCGGCGACTTCAAGTACAGCGGGTAGTGCTTCTTGGTGTGTGCCAGGATTTCTGGCTCCAACTGCTCGGCACTCGCCAGCTTGGTGCCGTAGCCCACATACACCACGTAGCCCACCGTGTTGCCCATCTTCATCCAGGGCAGCCAGGGCCCAACGCGTGTCCACGAGTACTGTGTGGGGGCGGAGTTCAACGCTGGGTTGGCCACATCGGCGGCTTTGGCGATGTAGGTGAAGTGCTCGCTGGCAATGTAGGTTTCGCCGGTGGATTCAGCCGGGTATTCGCGTGGGTTGATGGGGTTGGGGTACATCAGCGGAATGTCCATGCGCAAAAACACCTGATCGCGTAACTGCTCCATCGGCGGGCGGCGCGCGCCGGGCTTGCTGCTCGGCTCAAAAGGAATGTTCACCGGATCGTTGGCCACGTGCAGCACGTCGTTGACTTGCTTGGTGATTGGATTGGTCCATTTGTCCAAAATCTCACCCGTGCGCACATCCCGGTAGTAGCCCACCTCGCGCGACATGAACATGTAGCCGCCATCGGCCTGGCGCTCCATCCGGCCCACGTTGAAACCATCGAGCTTGAAGAGCGGGATGTGGCGCTGCCCGGGAATCACGGCCCATGCCGTGATGCGCCAGTCGGCAAACACATCGGTGCCAAGCGTGTTGGCGCGCATCT
>JAAFHN010000251.1 GCA_013298415.1 Comamonadaceae bacterium | reverse complement strand
CGCGGCTTTGGTGCAGGCTCCACGAAGTCCCCGCGCCCTTGCGCGCTCGGGTTCGCTCAGCCGATTGTGGTGCCAGCCTCATCCACAAAGTGGGTGCGAAGCTTCTCGGCGCCTGCGCCTTTGGCTTGCGCTTTGATCGCAGCGCGGTCTACGTTCACGCTGGCTTTGGGCGGCGCAAGGACGGTTTCGCCAGCCTCTGCGCTGAATGTGCTGCGTGCAGCTTCTGCGCGGAGGGCGCGAGCTTCAGCGCGAACCGAGCTGCGGTCTGCTTGCGCAGTTGCCGGGGCATCTTCGCTGAAGGGCACTTCGCCCACCGGCGTGGCAGCTTGGGCCGTGGCGGCAAATGAAGCTGCGGTCAGGGCTGCGATGGCGAGGAAGTTACGGGTGATGTTGCTCATGTCGATCTCCAAAAGAAGGTTAAGTTGGGTTCCGCGCTGAGTTAATTACTGACTGGTCAGTTGTTAACTCAGCGCGAATCGAAGTTTGGAGCGAAAATGGGAAACAAAAGAGGCCAAAATTGCGACAAATTGTCTCGATAATGGAAGCAATCATCCGGGTTACTGAGAATCGAGGCCGATCATGGATTCTTTGCAGTTGATTCAGACATTCCGGGAAGTAGCCCAGCGCGGCAGCTTTTCAGATGCTGGTAAAGCCATGGGCTACTCGCGGGCCAATGTGAGCAAGTACGTGGCTGAGCTGGAGCGGCGCTTTGGGGTGCGGCTCTTTCACCGCAGCACGCGCAGCGTGAGCCTCACCGATGCGGGCGAGCTGCTGATGGAGCGCAGCGAGCCGCTCTTAGACATGATCGATGCCACACGCAACGATTTGGCGCAGCGGGCCGTGCAGCCCAGTGGCCGACTGCGGATCAGCGCTGTGGCCTCGCTGGCCAACGGGCCGCTCATGCAGGCGCTCACCGGCTTCGCGGTGCGCCACCCGCTTGTGCATTTGAGCTGCGAATTCAGCAACCGCCGGGTGGATTTGGTGGAAGAGGCGGTGGATTTGGTGCTGCGGGTGGGGCGCATTGCCGACAGCGAGTTGATCGTGAAGCGGCTCACCTTGGTGCCGTTCACGGTGGTGGCTTCGCCTGCGTATTGGCGCATGCGCGGTGTGCCTGCGCACCCGGATGCCTTGGCCCATCACGATGCGCTCGTCTACACCCAAGACAACAGCGCGCGCAGTGGCTTGGGCCACTGGGCCTTCATGGCCGATGGCAAGCCGATTTCAGTGCATGTGCACGGTCGCTTAGACGCGACCAGCGGCGACGCGCTGGCCGATTTCGCCAAATCAGACCTGGGCGTGGCTTACGTGCCTCATCGCTTAGTGGAAGACGACATCGCGAGCGGCAAGCTGCACCCGGTACTCGCCGATTTCATGCCGCAAGACAGCTGGCTATACGCCGCCTACCGCCAGCGGCGACATCAGAGTGCAGCTCTGCGGGCGCTGCTGGAGGCACTCGGCGCGGCCTTCGAGAGCTGATTCGAGCAGTTGTCCGCGCACCGATCCGCGCACTGCTGCGAACACCAAACCGAGCACCGACGCGAAAACTGCTGCGGCCTACTTGGCCAAGCTGAGCGCAGCTCGCGTGCGCTGGGCCTCTGCCCGCGCCGCATCGGCAAAGTCTGCGCCAGCGCTGGCATACAGAATGGCGCGGCTGGAGCTGACCACAATCGGCGCATCCGGGCGCCACGCAGCCTTCACGGTGGCTTCAATGTCGCCGCCTTGCGCGCCGATGCCGGGGATCAGGAGCGGCACTTGCGGCGCGATCTCGCGCACGCGCTCCAGCTCTTGCGGGTATGTGGCTCCCACCACCAAGCCGAGCTGGCCGTTGGTGTTCCACGAGCCTTGGGCGAGCTTTGCGATGTGTTCAAACACCTTGGGTTGATTTGGCACATCGCTTAAACGCTGCGCCTGCAAATCGCTGCCGCCGGGGTTGGAGGTGCGGCAGAGCAAAAACGCGCCTTTGCCGGGGTACTTCAGGTAGGGCTGCACCGAATCAAAGCCCATGAAGGGGCTGAGCGTGACCGCATCTGCGCCGTAGCGCTCAAAGGCTTCTTTGGCGTACTGCTCGGCGGTGCTGCCGATGTCGCCGCGCTTGGCGTCCAAAATCACTGGCACATTTGGTGCGGCCTCGCGGATGTGGGCGATCAGTCGCTCTAATTGCGCTTCGGCTCTGTTGGCGTGGAAGTAGGCGATTTGTGGTTTGAAGGCGATGGCCAGGTCTGCCGTGGCATCCACGATGGCGGCGCAAAACTCGTAAATCGCGTCAGCCTTGCCGCGCAAATGCACCGGAAACTTGGCGGGCTCCGGGTCAAGGCCCACACAGAGCATGGAATTGTGGGCGGCTTGGGCGGCGAGGAGTTGGTCGATGAAGGGGGGTCGGGTCATGGTTTTTTTGGTAGCGATTCGAGCGTGTCGGCAAGCAGCACCAGGTCTTCCCAGGCGCGGGCTTTTTCTGCGGGGCTGCGGAGTAAATACGAGGGGTGGTAGCTCACGATCACTTGCACGGTTTCGCCCGCCAGCGTTGCCGAATACACCTTGCCGCGCAGCTTGCCCACGGGCTGGGCGTTCAGCGCGGGGTCGCGCAGGGTTTGCGTGATGGCGAATCGGCCGAGCGCCAGGATCACTTTGGGCTTGAGCAATTGGATTTGCCGCAGCAAAAAGCCATCGCAAGCGGCCAGCTCCCCTGGCTCGGGGTTGCGGTTCGCGGGCGGGCGGCATTTGAGCGTGTTGGTGATGAACACCTGCTCCGCGCCCGCTTTCTCAGCTTCGCGCGAGAGCCCAATGGCGTGAAGCATGTGATCGAGCAATTGCCCGGCTTGGCCCACGAAAGGGCGGCCATGCGCATCTTCGTTTTCACCAGGTGCCTCGCCAAGCACAAGCACCCGGGGGTTGGCAGCGCCTTCGCCAAACACCGTGTTGCGCCTGGATTTGCACAGGCCGCAGGCTTGGCAAGCGGCTACTTGTTCGCGCAGCGCAGATTCGTCGCTCTGCGCAACGGTGTCAGGAATGACTCCTAAAACAGGAGCAACAGATGTAATAAATTCAGGGACAGAGGTGCTATTTGGTTTGAAAATGGGCGCTGCGGACGGTTTTGGAACGCTGGCGGGGGCGCTGGCGTTGACGTTCTGACCGGAGACGGCTGGGCGCAGCGGCGCGTTGGTGGGTGCGGCTGATCGAGCTGGGCTGGCGCTCGCTGCGGGGGCTTGGGCCACAGCCAGAGCTTGTGGGGGCTTCAGCCATGTCAGCCCCAGGTTGTGGAGCATGCGCGTGCGGCGTTCGCTCAGCTTCATGCGCCTAACCTTGCCTCGGCGATTTCCAAGCTCATCACGATCGCGTCTTCGCGCTCCGTGCGATCCAGCGGGTAGTAGCCCTTGCGCTGGCCCACGCGGGCAAAGCCAAAGCGCTCGTACACCGCGATGGCGCGGGCATTGCTGGCCCGCACCTCAAGCCAAATCCAGGCAAATCCTCGGGACTCGGCAGCTTCGCACAAGTCGCCCAGCAGGGCTCGGGCATGGCCCTGGCCCTGATGCTCGGGCGCCACGGTGAAGTTCAGCAGGTGCAGCTCGTCCACACCATCCATTGCCACGCTGTAGCCAATCAGCGCATTGCCCAGCCACAGGCCCTGGATGCGGTAGCCGCTGGCTAGCGAATCGGTGAAGTTGGTATGCGACCAGGGATGCGAGTAAGCGCGCTGCTCGATGGCCAGCAGCTCGGGCAAGTGCTTGGCATTGACGGCGCGCATGCTGCACTCGGTGGCCAGCGCATGCCTCATGCCGCCACCTCGGATGCGTCGCGCAGGGCCGCTTTGGCAGCTGCGCGCTCCGCTTCGGTGAGCGCCACTTGGTTGCGCACGTATTCGGGTTGGGCCAAGGCGGCATCCACCGCAGCGCCTTGCGCCCAAAGTTGCGCGGCGCAGGCCAAGAGTGCTTCGGCGCTCGGCGCGGCATCCAGCGCCAGGCCCGCCAGCTCAGGGCGCAGCAGGCTGGGATACGCCCGATGCGCATTGCCCACCAAGACTTCGCCAGCCGCGAGTTGCAAGGCATCGGGTTTGACGGCACGAGCAGCGCGCGCGAAGCGCGCAACCCCGCCTTCGATGCGCGCCGAAGCGGCATACACCTCGCCCATGCGTGCATCCATTGCGGCCAAAACTTGGTGGTGGCCCAGTCGCAAGTGGGCATCCATTGCCACGGCGAGCAGCGTGGGCACCGCGATCACCGGCTTTTCTGCGCCGAGCGCAAAGCCTTGCGCCACCGCGCAAGCTGTGCGCAGGCCGGTGAAGCTGCCAGGGCCGCTGCCAAAGGCAATCGCGTCCAAGTCGCTCAGCGCCAAACCCGCTTCTTGCAGCAGCGCCAAGCATGCGCCAATCAAGCCAGCCGATGCCAGCGCGCCGCCCGGCAAACAGTGGGTGAGTGTGCGCTCACCATCGCGTAAACCCAGATGAATGCTGTCGCCCGAGGTGTCGAAGGCCAAGCACTTCATGGCACCGCCTTGGCCAATGGGGCACCCGGGGCAGCACTTGCCTGCGCCCGCACACCCAGCACGATCCCCAGCGTTACACAGGCCAAGCCCAGCAGCAGATTGAGGCCGAGCGGCTCGCCCAAAAACGCCACCGCACCCAGCGCCGACAAGCCTGGCACCAAGGCCGTGACCATGGTGGTTTTCACTGGCCCGTAGTGCCGAATCATGATGGCGAATGTGATGCCCGACACCACCACCGACAGGCCCCCCTGCACAAACATCTGAAAGCAAATTTCCCACCAGGGCGCGCGGCCGAGGCCCGTGGGCATCACGCCGCTGACCACCAAAATTGCAAACACCGGTACCACAGTTACCAAGCAAAAAGCCGATACGGCCGCCGTGATGGCAATTGGATCGGGCTGGTAGCGCCGGATCAACAGGCCAAAGCTCGCCCAGGTGAACGAG
>JAAFHN010000226.1 GCA_013298415.1 Comamonadaceae bacterium | reverse complement strand
GCGCCTTTTTCAATGTCTTCTCCCATCAAGCGGCGGTTGTCGGTGCGGCGCACGCAGCCTGCGGGAATCGTCACCCACTCACCTTCTAAGCTGCAAAACTCCTGCGGCACCACGGTGTCAAGCCCAGCAGGCATCACCGCCCCCGTCATGATGCGCACACACTGGCCGGGGCCGCAAGTACCGCTCCAGACTTTGCCTGCGAAGGCCGTGCCCACCGCCTCCAGCCGCAGCGGCGAATCGCTGAGCAGGCTGCCGTCAAACGCGAAGCCGTCCATGGCCGAGTTGTCGTGGGCTGGCACGTCGATGGGCGAAACTGCATCCTCTGCCAGCACCCGGCCGAAACATTGACTCACCGGCAAGCTTGTGGCCTGCGACACCGGCCTTACCCGATCCACGAGTGATCGCAAAAACGCGCCAACGCCGTCAGCGCTCAGCGCTTTCGGGTCGTAGCCCTCAAGCGATGCGGCAATCTCGTCGATCAGACCCATGGGCGGCTTTCGAGCGCGCTGCCTGCCTGAAGCGTCACGGCGCAATCAGCCGCGCCTGCAGGCGCGCGCAGCAAAGGAACTGAAATCAAGGGGAAAACTCTCTGGTGGTGTAATGCATGCACTTTAGCCCGAAGAGTGCAGCTTCGCTGAAATCAGCGGGGCCCAGCGAGCACACTGGGCGCACGGGTGGCATCTCAATCAACGATGTTTGACAAGCTGAAAAAACTCTTGGGCGGCTCTGGGCAGGGCGATGGCGTGGCCGATGGTGCGCTCACGCAAACAGGCCAGAGCACGCTCTTTCGACCTCTGGGCAGCACCGCATTCGGCGGGCTACAGGAGCCAAGCGCCATGCTCGCCTCCGAAGGGCTTGAGGCCGCCGAGCTGCAAGCCTGGGCCAAGAGCGTTGGGGCGAGTGTCTCGCAGCGGGGCAATGGTTTGCCCAACTTGGGCGGCACGCTTCTGGGCAAACCCTGGCGAATGGAAATCGGCCGCTCTTCGCGCGACTACATCAAAGGCAACGAAATCCGCATGCGGGCCGAGCTGGGCGTGAACGAAGACGCCGTGGCGCTTGTGATGACCCGTGAGCTGAAAGACAAACTGGAAAAGGCGGCTTACTCGCTCTATACCGATCCGCTGCAGACCACTGTAGACCCCAATTTGCCGGAAGAAATGCGCTGGTTGGCCATGTTCCAAGAGTTTGGCTGGCCAGAAGTGGGCGTGGAATTTTTTGACGAGTTTGCGGTGCTCGCCGATGCCCGGGGCCGCGCGATGGACTTCCTGTCAAACGCATTGGCGCAGCAGTTTGTGCAGTGCAACAGGCGCAACGAAGAAGGCAAGCAGTTGCCGCTGGTTGTGATGGTAATGCGCGGAAAAGCCTATTTGCGCACAGTGCATGAGCCTGCGAACCTGGCCACCGTGGCCGCGGCGCATGCGCTCTTTGCCAGCGCCTGCGCTGCGGCTCTGGATCGATTCAGCACCGATTTGCCGCTGTAGCTGCCTTTTTGCTGCTGCCGGTGGTGCACGGCGTCCGGCTCGCTGCGGTACGCGGCAGTGACGGCGCGGCAGGCCTGTGACTATTTGGTTGCCAAAATCTTCTCGTAGGCGGCGCGATTTGGTGGATTACCGGAGGATTTCGCGATCAGGCGCACGACCTGCCAGTCCTTTTGGTAGTTCAGCGGAAAGAAGCGATTGTTGCCCTCGAGTTGTCGGCTCATCAATTCGGGAAAGCGCATCACGCTGAAGCAGCGGCGGATTTCGCTTTGCAGTTTGGGGTCCAAGTTGTGCGAAAACGCGAAAGCGTCGGTGGGAAACGGTTCACTCTCGTACAGCACACGGAAGTCTGACTCCTTGACCTCACCCTTTGCGACGAGCCGCGCCAGCACATCCGACGCAATCGCAGCGCCGTCAAAGAGACCTTGACGCACGCCCATGATCGATTTTTCATGGCTGCCCGAAAACTCGACCTTGTAGTTCACATCCGGTTGGAGGCCAATTTCTGGGAACAGCGCGCGTGGTGCCAAGTTGCCAGAATTGGAGCTTTGGGTGGTGTGAACCAAGCGCTTACCGATCAAATCTGTTGGCACTTTTGCGGCTGAATCGGCACGCACCAAGAGCCTGAGGGTGTAGTTGTCGGCCCGGCCGATCCGCTCCTTGCCTTTTCCAGCGAATGGGATGGCGCCCGCAAAATTCACCGCGTACATCACGCCACCAGTCGCATACTGACCGATGTGCACGATGCCGTCCCGCTGGGCCTGCAGCACGGCTCCCTCTCGGATTGGCGGGTACATCTCCACATCGCGCTTTAAGCAAGCGGCCAGATGATCCAGTAGCGGCGCGTAAGTCCGGCGAGCTGTCATTGCATCCTCCACAGACACCATGCCGAGGACGATCTTTTGAGGGTTGACGAAGGAACGAGGAGCGTCGGCCACCAGATTTCGATCGGCGTCGCAATAGGCTGCGTCCAGATCGCCGCGTTGGGCGCATGGAGCGGCGTGGGCCGCGTGCGGCTTCACCAGGAGTGTCAAACAAGCGATGGTGGAGCCGACTACGGCTGCCCAGCTGCGCAGGCTCAGACGCAGCAGGCGGGTTGGGGGCAATGTGGGAGTAGGCATGGCGTGGGCGAGGTTGATCTTCGAAGCGCCGAATTTATGGGCTTTTGTTCGCCGCGCGCTCGGTTTCACGGCGCAGTTGTGACCAGCGATGACGGGGCTCGTCGCGGTCATGGTTTGTCATGATTTATCCGCCAGAGTGCGAAAGCGCTGAGGGCGCGAGCGTGCACGGCGGTGCTAGCATGGAACATCCCTTTTCGCCGTTTGCCATGGCCGCCGCCGTCGATCTGCCTCCCAAAATCATCCTGCTTGACGACGATGCCGAGATGCGCGCGATGCTTGAGCGCTACTTGAGTGGCATTGGCTTCCTTGCGCGCTCAGCAGCGGACAGTCCCAGCTTAGATCGCATGCTGGCGCGTGAAACCTTTGATGTGCTGGTTTTGGATGTGATGATGCCTGGCGAAGACGGCCTGAGCGTGTGCAGGCGCCTGCGGGCCCAGGGTGAAACGATTCCGATCCTGATGCTGACCGCAAGGGGAGAAACGGTGGATCGCATTTTGGGCCTCGAAATGGGGGCAGACGACTACTTGCCCAAGCCCTTCGCCCCACGTGAATTGGCATCGCGGCTGAACGCCATGGTGCGACGAAGTCGAATGGCGCATCCCGTTGCGCTGCAAGAGGCTGCGTGCACGCGCTTCGGTGTCTACGAGATCGATTTCCCGAATCGACGTGTCGTCAGCGGCAACAAAGTTGTGACGCTCTCCACGGCAGAATTTGCGTTGCTCAAAGTTTTTGCCACACACCCAGGTCGAGCGCTGGGCCGAGATCGCTTGATCGATTTGGCAAAAGGTCGGCAGCACGGGCTCACCGAGCGCAGTGTGGACGTCCAGGTGATGCGCCTGCGCCGTTTGATTGAAGAGGATCACACTCAGCCGGTGCACATCCAAACGGTGTGGGGCATCGGCTACCAGTTCAATCCCTGTCCACAGCCGTGAAGTTCAAACTGGGGCCGAAGTCGCTCTTAGGGCAAAACTTGCTGCTGATGGCGGGTTTGATCATCGCTGCGCAGCTGATTGCGCTGCTTCTTTTCGTGCAGGTGGTGCAGAAACCTCGATTGCAGGCCGTGGTGCGAACAACGAACGCCCACGTGGATGCCGTCACTCAAGCCCTTCGACTCATGCCGACCGAGGCACGCCATGCCTACATCGCGCAGTTGAACCTGCTTGGCGACATGGTGGTGCGGGTAGGGGGCACCGTTGAGGATGAGGGCAAACTGTTTGGCGACCCGTTGCTGCGGCTCTCCATCGGGGGCGTGGCCAAGCGAAGGGAGGTGGTGTGGACGGTCGGCCCACCGCCTCGAATGTGGTTCAAGACAGCGATCGAAGGGCAAAGCTACTGGCTTGGATTGGACGTGACCGGCCTGGTGCTGGGGGTTGGCGGCGCGGCCCTAGGCATCATGTCAGCGACGTTTATGCTGGCGCTCGCTGGCGCCGTGCTGATTCAGCGCCGCATCAATCGTCCACTGCGTCAGCTCGTCGCGGCGACGAAGCAAGTGGGTGAGGGTCAGCCCCCACACGGGCTTCCCGAGCGCGCGCCGACCGAGATTGCATCCTTGGTCGAAGGCTTCCAGCACATGTCTCATAGGCTGAGTCAGCACGAAAAAGAGCGCGAGGTGATGCTCGCTGGCGTTTCTCATGATGTGAGAACGCCGTTGACCAAAATCAGTTTGGGCCTGGCGATGATCAACCCCCGGGCCGGCGAAGAGGACCTGATCGCGGGGATGGAGCGTCAGGTCGCCTCCATCGATGCCATTGTTGGCCAGTTCATCGACTTTGCGCGCCTGGGCGGCGGCGAAACCTTGCAACGGCTGCATGTCGACGACTTCGTTCGGCAGTGGTTTCGAGGCCATGCTGGCGATGTCAAAGAGATGAGCGTGCGCTTGGATGCCGACTGTCAAGCCTGGATCAGTCCTGTCGCCCTGCGCCGCGCGTTGGACAACCTGGTCCAAAACGCGCAACGGTACGCGCCGGGCCCGCTGAGCATTGAAACACGGGTGGTCCGAGACGAAGTTGAAATTTTGGTGGTGGACTGCGGGCCAGGCGTACCCGCTGCCGAATTGGCGCGCGTTCGCGAGCCGTTTCAGCGACTGGATGAAGCCCGCGCCGGACACCCCGGCGCGGGCTTGGGCCTGGCGATTGTGGAGCGAGTGGCTGCGCTACATCGCGGACGGGTTCACTACTTCAGCCGAGCTAGGGCTTTGAACGGGCAATTGCCACCCGCCGAAGCTGGGCGCGTGAGCGGTGGTTTCACCGTGTGTCTCGTCTTGCCTGTTGCCAATTCCTGATAACGCAAAGCAGGCGAGTGTCATGACACTAGTGCAAGCGTGCCCAGACAGGGCGCAGGTGCGAGGCTGCGAGACTTGCTGGCCTTTCCTAAGCCGTGAGCATCCCGCGCTGCTCGATGAACTTCACGACCTCGGCCACGCCGCTTTGCGTTTTCAAATTCGTCATCACGTAGGGCCGCTTGTCGCTGGGTCGCATGCGCTTGGTGTCGGCTTCCATCACGTCAAGGTTTGCGCCCACGTAGGGGGCGAGATCGGTTTTGTTGATCACAAACAGATCGCTTTTGGTGATGCCGGGGCCGCCTTTGCGGGGGATTTTTTCGCCAGCAGCCACATCGATCACGTAGATCGTTAAATCGCTCAGCTCTGGGCTGA
>JAAFHN010000227.1 GCA_013298415.1 Comamonadaceae bacterium | reverse complement strand
AAAACTGGTCTTCTCCGCGCGTCACGCGCACGGGTTTGTCGGTTTTCACCTGCTCGGTGTTGCCATAGGCATGCAAAAACTCGCTGCGAATTTCCAGCCGCTCGAGCTTTTGGCCCTGCGCATTCATGCCTGCCTCGCGCACCACACGGGCGTCGCCAATCAGTTGCACTTCCGAGCCGTCGGCATTTGTTACCGCGCGCTGGGCCGTGGCCACGCTCACCCGGCCGTCTGCGGTGCGGCTATAAATGCGCGGCAGGTCGATTTCGGTGGTGTCGGTGTCTGGAAAATGGCGCAGCTCTTTGCCAAACACCTCGCTTTTGAGCTTGCCTGCCGCATCGAAGCTGCGCACGCCAAAGTCGCGCATGAAGTAATCGGGCACATGCTTGGGTGGCGGCTCAATGCTCGGCGGCTGAGCGATCGGCGTGTTTTTCACGAGCAAGTAGGAGCCGAGTGCGAGAAGGCCGAGCACGAACACCGGCACGTAAATGGTGAGCCAATCCAAGAGCTTGGCGATGAACTTCATATCACTTTGGCGCGCATCAAGTCGTTGCTGTTCAGGGCGGAAAGCAGCTTGCCCTCGCCATCAGTCACAAACACGAAGGTGATGCGCAGCCGCTCCATCAGCTCAGCAGCTTCTGCCGCCAGCGCATCGGCGCCAATGGTTTTTGGGTTTGCGCTCATCAGCTGGCTAGCATTCATGGTGCGCACATCCAGCCCCGCTTCGATGCGTCGGCGCAAATCGCCATCGGTGAACACGCCTTGCAGCATGCCTTGCGCATCCACCACCGCCGTCGCGCCCATGCCGCGCTTGCTCATTTCCTGCATGGTGGTGGAAAAATCGGCTTCGGGCGGCACTTGCGGCACTTCTGCGGCTGGCCGCATCACATCGCGCACATGGGTGAGCAGCTTGCGGCCCAACGCGCCGCCGGGATGCGAGCGTGCGAAATCCGTTTCGCTGAAACCCCGCGCCTGCAAAAGCACCACGGCGAGTGCGTCGCCGAGCGCCAACTGGGCGGTGGTGCTGCTGGTGGGCGCCAAATTCAGCGGGCAAGCTTCTTGAGCGACCGAGGCGTCGAGCACCACATCGGCATGCTTGGCAAGCGTGGACTGGGTGCGGCCCGTGATCGCAATCAGCGGCACGCCCAGGCGCTTGAGCGCTGGCAAAAGCACCACCAGCTCGTCTGCCTCGCCGGAATTGGAGATCGCCAGCACCAAATCCACCGCCTTGATCATGCCCAAATCGCCATGGCTGGCTTCGGCGGGATGCACGAACATGGCGGGCGTGCCGGTGGAGGCGAGCGTGGCGGCCAGCTTGCGCGCCACATGCCCCGATTTGCCCATGCCCATCACCACCACCCGCCCGCGCACCACTTGGAGCCTGGCCACCGCTTGCGCAAAGGCCTCGCCCATGTCGGCTTGCAGGCGATCGTGCAAATCGTGCAGGGCCTGCGCCTCGATGGCCAGCGTGCGCTGGGCAAGGGCCAGCATGTCGGCTGTGGAGAAGGCAGAGGTCATCGGGTGATTGTAACGAAGTGCTCAGCAATCACTACTAAAAACATAGCGTTAGGTGTAATAAGTACTAGGACAGAGCGGTGAAAATGCATCAAAAACCTCTCCACGAACTCCGTGGACTCCTTGAAAGCGATTCAAGGGCGCTCTGGGCTCTGCGGCAGCACCACTGTGAAGCAACTGCCTTTGCCGGGGGCGCTGTCCACGTCGATGCGGCCGCCATGGAGCAACACGCAGTGCTTCACGATGGAAAGCCCCAAGCCAGTGCCTGAGATTTCACCCACATTGGCCCCTCGGCGAAAGCCTTGAAACACCTTGTCGTGCTCATCGGCGGGAATGCCAATGCCACTGTCGCGCACCCGCAGCACCAGGCTTTGCTCATGTTCCTGCGCATTCAGCCTCACTTCAAACTGCACCGGGGCCACCTCGCCCGAGTATTTGAAGGCATTGCCCAGCAGGTTGTGCAAGATGTGGCGCAGCAAGCTGGGGTCCACCAGCGCGCGCGCATCTTCATCGGGCCAATCGCACTGCAAACGCGCGGGCGCCGCGTGGGTGGCCCCCCAAAGCTCTTGGGTGATTTCCGCCAACAAGCCCCGAAGCGCTACTTCTTGGGGATGGCACAGCAATTGCCCTGCCTGCGCCTTGCCGTGCAGCAGCACGCGCTCGGTCATGCCCCACAGGCGTTGCGCGGCGCGGTTGATTTGCTTGAGCATCTCGTCTTTTTCCGCGCTGCCCAGGCGATCCCCGTAGTGTTCAAAGAGCTCCAAAGTGCCCAAAATGCTGGCTACAGGCGTGCGCAGTTCGTGGCTGGTCACGGCCACGAAGCGTTCGCGCGCGGCAGTCAGCTCTTGCTGCTCCACCAAGGCGGCTCGGGTCTGTTCCTCGGCTTGGCGCAGGGCGGTCACGTCCAAAATGGTCCAGATGACGCCGGCAGAAAAGTCACCCTGCTTCACCAAGGCGCCTGCCATGTGCGCCCAGAGCACGCCGCCGTCTTTTTTGCGCAGGCGCAGCTCTTGACTGTGGCTGCCCTGAGCTTCGAGCCCTGCGCGCGAAGCTGGGCCAAATTTGTCCCACTCATCGCGGTCCGCGTACAGGTACTCTGAGGTGCGCCCGATCATTTCCGAGCGCTCGTAGCCCATCATGCGCACAAACTTGTCGTTCACCCAAACGTGCTTGCGAGCCACGGAGAGCACCATACCCACCACCGCGTTGTTCAGTGTGGCTTCGCGCTCAGCAAGCAGGCTTTCGTTGCGGGCCTGTGCGTTGCGCAGGCTCTGCACCAGCGCATGCTCTTGCTCGGCGCGCGCCTCGGCCTGCTCGCGCTCGCGCTGCGCCTGCCGCATCGATGAGCCCAGGCACAGGGAAAGCAGCACCATCTCAAGCGCAGAGCCGATCAAAAGCCCGTGGTGCGTGATCGGGCTGGTGGCAATCAGGGCGTTGTTGTGCAGCAAGAGCGCGGCTGCACCCACCAAAAGCGCGGCCCAAGCCAGCGAAAACTTGCCCGCATTCGGCACGCGCTGGCGCATGGCTTGCGCGGCCGTTGCCACGAGCATCACGATGCTGAAACCCGCGACCGCACTGTTGGCGTGCGTGGAAATTCGCAGCGGCAAAGCCAAGGCCGCCACGAGGCACAGCAAGGCAACCCCGATCATGCCGCGCAGCGCCACATCGGTGCGGGGCAAGTTTTGCCGCGTATCCAAAAAAAAGCGGGTGAACTGCAAGGCAAAACCGCAGGCTACGGCGATGAACACAGCGGCTGCCTTGTCTTGCCACCACAGGGCTTGCGGCCACAGGTACTGCATGCCCAGACCGCTCAGCGTGGCTTGCAGTCCCGCCACGCTCAGGCCGAAGGCGCAATACCAAGCAAAGCGTGTGTCGCGAAGTTGCACACCCAAGAGTGCGTTGTAAACGACCAAGCCCAACACCAAACCAAAGTAGAGCGAAAACGCCACGTAGCCCATCACCAGCCAGCGCCAAAACGCCGCTTCGGGCTGCAAATCCACAGGCAGCGAGAGGATGCCGCCGGACCTCACCCGCAGCATCAACGTGCTGGCCTCGGCAAGGGGCGGAAGCTCAAAGGCATGCAGCCGCACCGGCAGGGCGCGCTCCATGAAGGGCCGCGCATCGCCCGAGCGCTGGGTGTTCAGCACTTGCCCCTGCGCGCCGAACACGAACAGCTGCACGTCGTCCAGCGGCGGGTAGTCGAGGCTCAGCACCCAGCTCGCTGTACGCTGGCGCAGCCCTGGCGGCAGAGGCAGCGCAAGCCAGATGGCTGCGTCGGTGAAGCCGAAATTGGCTCCGGTTGCGCCTTGCCGGGGAACAAAGCCATTGCCTGCACCGGTGCGCTGAAGCTGTTGCCAGGCTTCTTGTGCTGTGGCCGTTTGGCCTGGGTCGGTCCAATACCGCGCGGCTTGCCGGGCATCGAATTCCACGCCCGCACCCGCACCCGCACTCGCACTCGCACTCGCACTCTGGGCCAGCGCTGAAAACGCCGCGCACATCGCCACCAACCCAGCCGACCGCATGGCCCAGCCAAGCACGGCCAGAAGCCGCCTACCCGGCCATAGGACCAGGTGAGGAAAGCTTTTCGCTGTGTGCATTGGCTCATTATCGGCAGCGCGCTATCCTTTGGGCATGCAAAAACGATTGACTTCTCTGCGCGTTTTCCTCAGTTTGGCTTTCAGCCTGGGCGTCCATTCAGCCCTGAATGCACAAGCGCTTGCCCAAGCCGCCCCTGGGGCAGCGGCTGCATCGATTTCAGCGCCCCTTAGAGCGGCAGCAACACAAGCCCCAGAGCCTGCGGACGAGTTCCAGTGGCTGGAAGACGTGATGGGCGAGCGCAGCTTGGCCTGGGTGCGCGAGCAAAACGCACTTTCCTTGCCGGAGCTGCGTGCGAGGCCCGAATACGCTCCGATTCGGGAGCGCGTCTTCGGCATCTTGAGCGCCACAGACAAGATCCCCTACGTATTTCGCATCGGCCCGAACCTCTACAACCTCTGGACGGATGAGAAAAACAAGCGCGGCCTGCTGCGTCGCACCACACCGGATGAGTACCGCAAACCCCAGCCCGCCTGGGAAACCGTGCTCAACATCGATGCGCTCGGTGCGGCGGAAAAGGAGAACTGGGTTTACAAAGGCATCAACTGCCACGCACCAAGCTACAAGCGCTGCTTACTCTCTTTGAGCCGAGGCGGGGCAGACGCGGTGGTGATCCGCGAATTCGATCTGGCGGCCAAGGCGTTTGTGAAAGACGGCTTTTTCATCCCCGAGGCCAAAACGCAAAGCGACTGGCTGGATGACAACACCTTGGTTGTGGGCAGCGACTTTGGCCCTGGCAGCATGACCAAATCGGGCTACGCGCGCACGACCCGCCTGCTCAAACGCGGCGGCAGCCTCGCGCAAGCACCTGAGATTTGGGCGGGGCAAGAAGCCGATGTGTCAGCGGGCGTCAGTGTGGATGAAAGCGTGAGCCCACCGCGCCAAACCGCTTACCGCAGCGTGGAGTTTTGGACGCAAGAAATCTCCATCCGCACCGGCGACGGCCCCTGGCAGCGCCTGCAAACGCCAGGGCATGCGGTGGTGCTCATACGCGGCGAATGGCTTTTCGTGCAGCCGCGCCGCGATTGGACGGTGGGGGCAGTCACGTACAAATCTGGCAGCCTGCTTGCCACGAAGCTCGCCGAGTTTCAGCGCGGCGAAGCCAAGCTGCTAGTGCTCTACGCGCCCACGCCCAGCAG
>JAAFHN010000376.1 GCA_013298415.1 Comamonadaceae bacterium | reverse complement strand
GCCCGAGGGCTACCGCAAGGCCTTGCGGCTGATGAAAACCGCAGAGAAATTCAAGCTGCCCGTGTTTACCTTTGTGGACACTCCCGGCGCTTACCCCGGCATCGATGCCGAGGAACGCGGCCAGTCGGAAGCCATTGGGCGCAACATTTTCGAGATGGCGCAGCTCGAAGTGCCGATCATCAGCACCATCATTGGCGAAGGTGGCTCAGGCGGCGCGCTCGCCATTGCCGTGAGCGATCAAACGCTCATGCTCCAGTACAGCATCTACAGCGTGATCTCGCCTGAGGGCTGCGCCAGCATTTTGTGGAAAACGAGTGCGAAAGCTGAGGAAGCTGCCGAAGCCTTGGGCATCACCGCGCTGCGCCTGAAGGCCCTCGGCCTGATCGACAAAATCGTGAGCGAACCCGTAGGCGGCGCGCACCGCGACACGAAGCAAATGGCAGCGTTCCTAAAGCGCGCCCTGTCCGATTCGCTGCGCCAGCTGAGCGACCTGAAACCCAAAGAATTGGTGGAAAAACGCTACGAGCGGCTGACGGGCTTCGGGCGATTTACGGATCGCAAGGGGTGAGGGCGTAGGGATCCGGGGCAGTTTTGAACGCGAAAGACGCGAAATGAACGCGAAGGGCGCAGAGTAAACAGCCGAAGTTTTGTTTTTGTGCGCTCCCGAAAGCGTAGCAGTGAACGATGTAGATACTAGGACAGAGGGCTTTTTTTCATCATTTTGGCTGTTCCTCTGCGTCTTTTGCGTTCTTTTGCGAACTCTGCGTTCAAAACTTCCCCTCAGATCTGTGCGGCCCTCAGAACACGCAGCACGCGGATGTGTTGGGGGAGTTCCAGGTAGAACACCTGATGGGCTTGGCCTCTGAGGGCTTGGGTGCGCAGGCCGGGCAGGCTGAGCTGCCACGCGGCGGATGCGTCGGCTGCGCTGGCGTGGCTGGCCTGGGCGAGTGCGAGTTGTAGCGCGTCGATGAACGCGTTGGCATTTCTTGCCGCTGCAATCGCCTGTTTCACGTCCTCTACCGCCGCAGCGCTCAAGCGCACGGGGCGGGCCGAGGGCTTGTTGGCACTCATGCGCTCGGTTTTGCTTGGGTGCCTTGCCGCAGCGCATCAAACCACTCGGCAGTGGCGGCTCGGGCTGCATCGCCTTCCAAGCCCTTGAGCAGTTGTTGGCGGAGCGCAAGTCGCTCCATGTCGGCTCGAATCAGCTCGCGCACATACTCGCTGCTGGTGCCGAACTGGCCGCTGGCAATCCTTTCGTCCACGAAGGCTTTCAGTGCTTCAGGCAGCGAGATGTTCATGGTGCTCATGGCAGCATCATAGTGTTTTGGCAAAAATTGGCAAACACCAGTTGCTGTGTGTTGCGAAGGCGGGTGTGAGCAGCTAAAATCGTCGGGTTTGCCTGCTCGCGACCTCCTCGGTCGTGCCGGTCATCTTGTAATAAGCACCAAAACGGTGCGATTCCCGGAGCCTTCGGATGCTGTCGATCCTTTCCCCCAAGTTTCCCCCTGCAGTGCTCGTGTTGGCAGATGGCACAGCCTTCGTGGGCCAGTCGATTGGCGCAGCGGGCCACACGGTGGGCGAGGTGGTGTTCAACACCTCGATGTCGGGCTACCAAGAAATCCTGACCGATCCGAGCTATTGCCAGCAAATCGTCACGCTGACCTACCCGCACATTGGCAACACCGGCGTGAACTTGGAAGACGTGGAAAGCGCACGGGTGTTCGCGGCCGGGCTGGTGATCAAAGATTTGCCCGCCGTCGTCTCCAACTTTCGCGCCACGCAGCCGCTGAACGAGTACCTCAAGGCCGCCGGCACGGTAGCGATTTCAGACTTGGACACCCGCAAACTCACCCGCCACTTGCGCACCCACGGCGCGCAGAACGGCTGCATCTTGGCGCTCGCACCCGGCGAAACAATGGAGGCCGCCACCGCCCGCGCGCTGGCCTTTGCCCAAGCCGCGCCGAAGATGGCGGGCCTGGATTTGGCGAAAGTCGTCACGCAATCCAACACCAGCGAGTGGACGCAAACTGAGTGGAAATTGGGCGAAGGCTACGGCGAGCAAACTGCACCCAAATTCCACGTCGTTGCCTACGACTTTGGCGTGAAATCCAACATCTTGCGCATGTTGGCTGAACGCGGCTGCCGTGTGACCGTCGTGCCCGCGCAAACGCCAGCCAAAGACGTGCTATCGCTCAAACCCAATGGCGTTTTCCTGAGCAACGGCCCCGGCGACCCCGAGCCTTGCACCTATGCCATCGAAGCCACCCGCGAAATCATCGAAAGCGGCACCCCCACCTTCGGCATCTGCCTGGGCCATCAAATCCTAGCGCTCGCATCGGGCGCCAAAACTTTCAAAATGAAATTCGGCCACCACGGCGCGAACCACCCGGTGAAAGACTTGGACAGTGGCCGAGTCAGCATCACCAGCCAAAACCACGGCTTCGCAGTCGATGAAAAAACCCTTCCCGCCAACCTGCGCCCCACGCATGTGAGCTTGTTCGACGGCACGCTGCAAGGCATCGCCCGCACCGACAAACCCGCTTTCAGCTTCCAAGGCCACCCAGAGGCCAGCCCAGGGCCGCATGACATCGACTACCTTTTTGCGAGGTTTGTGGCGTTGATGGAGGCCAAGAGTGGCTGATTCGAAGTCTTCGCCCATCAAGCCACGCGTTCAACGCCTAGGCACCACACAGCTCGTTGCGTCCGTCGAGTCGCAGATTTATTCGATCCGCGGTCAGCGTGTGATGTTGTCTACCGAGCTTGCGGCGCTGTACGGCGTGGAGCCCAAGGTGCTCATGCAGTCGGTGAATCGACATGTCGACCGGTTCCCTGACGATTTTGCTTTTTTCCTTACAAATCAAGAACTTACGATCTTGAAGTCACAAACTGTGACTTCAAGTTGGGGCGGTTTGCGCAAGCCGCCGATGGCCTTTACCGAACAAGGCGTGGCCATGCTGTCCAGCGTGTTGCGAAGCCCCGAAGCCGTCGCGGTCAACGTCCAAATCATGCGCAGCTTCGTCAAGTTGCGCAGCATTTTGGCCGAGCACCAAGATTTGAAGCGCCAATTGGCCGATCTTGAGCGCAAGTACGACGGTCACTTCAAGGTCGTGTTTGACGCGATCAACGAGCTGATGACACCCCCAGCTGCGTCCGAGAAAAAGCCCATCGGCTTCATCCATCCCAAAGACTGAGGCCCAACACCATGCCAAAACGCCAAGACCTCCAAACCATCCTCATCATCGGCGCTGGCCCAATCGTCATTGGGCAGGCTTGTGAATTTGACTACTCGGGCGTGCAGGCTTGCAAGGCGCTGCGCGAAGAGGGCTACCGGGTGGTGCTGATTAACAGCAACCCAGCCACCATCATGACTGACCCGGCGACTGCGGATTCGACTTACATCGAGCCGATCACCTGGCAAACGGTGGAAAAAATCATTGCCAAAGAGCGGCCCGATGCCGTGCTGCCCACCATGGGCGGGCAAACGGCGCTGAACTGCGCACTCGATTTGTGGCGCAACGGTGTGCTGGACAAATACACGGGTGCGAAGACCGGCAAAGCCATCGAGCTGATTGGTGCCACGCC
>JAAFHN010000160.1 GCA_013298415.1 Comamonadaceae bacterium | reverse complement strand
CTGGCTCTGGCCCTACCTCGCACTTGCCGTGTTGCTCAGGCGCGCCTTTGCCCGTGACAAACCTGCGGCGAACGCTTTTGGCGGCGAAAGCAGCATGGGTCGCTCAAGTTTTTAGAATCGGATGATGAGCGAACCCGCAAGTTACTACCAGCGCCACATCTTCTTCTGCCTGAACGAGCGCAAAAATGGCGACGACTGCTGCGCCAAGCACGATGCCCAAGCGGGCTTTGACCACTGCAAAGCGGCAGTCAAGTCCCAAGGTTTGGCGGGGCCCGGCCAAGTGCGCGTGAACAAGGCCGGATGCCTAGACCGCTGCGCTGGCGGGCCGATTGCCGTTGTGTATCCCGAAGCCGTTTGGTACACCTATGTCGATCAGCACGACATCGATGAGATCGTGGAATCGCATTTGAAGAACGGCAAGGTGGTGGAGCGGCTCGTGACACCCGCCACCGTGGGCCGCTGAAGCCTGCACGCCACCCCAGGCGCTGAATAAAATCATTTGTTTTGTTGAACCGAGAACACCATGAGCGTTTTGCCCCCCGCCCTGTCTGACCGCGATGGCTTCATTTGGATGGATGGCGCACTCGTGGACTGGCGCGAAGCCAAAATTCACGTGCTGACCCACACCCTGCACTACGGCTGCGGCGCGTTTGAAGGCGTGCGCGCCTACAAACAAGCCGACGGCAGCACCGCGATTTTTCGACTGCGCGAACACACCCAGCGCCTGGCCAACAGCGCGAAAATTTTGCGCATGAAGATCCCGTTTTCCATCGAGGAAATGGAAGCTGCGCAAAAAGAAGTGGTGCGCGCCAACAAGCTGGAAAGCTGCTACTTGCGCCCGCTCACCTGGATCGGCTCGCAAAAATTGGGCGTTTCGCCAAAAGGCAACACGGTGCACCTGATGGTGGCGGCCTGGGCCTGGGGTGCCTATCTGGGCGAAGAAGGCATGAAGCGCGGCATCCGCGTGAAAACCTCCAGCTACACCCGCCACCATGTGAACATCACCATGACGCAGGCCAAAGCGGTCAGCAATTACACCAACAGCATCTTGGCGAACATGGAAGCCGTGGACGACGGCTACGACGAAGCCATGCTGCTGGATGCCAGCGGCTTTGTGAGCGAAGGCGCGGGCGAAAACCTCTTTGTGATCAAAGACGGCGTGGTCTACACACCCGATTTGTCTGCCGGTGCTTTGAACGGCATCACCCGCAACACGATCTTCCACATCTGCCAAGATTTGGGCTTGAAGCTCGTTGAAAAACGCATCACCCGCGACGAAATCTACATTTGCGACGAAGCGTTTTTCACCGGCACGGCAGCGGAGGTGACCCCCATCCGCGAATTGGATCGCGTGGAGCTCGGCATCGGCTCACGCGGGCCCATCACCGAAAAAATTCAAAGCGCGTTTTTCGACATCGTGCATGGGCGCAACCCCAAGTACGCAAGCTGGCTGGCGAAGGTTTGAAGGAGCGCTGCATGGCCGAACCCATCCAACTCAAAGCCGCAGACCTGAACGCCCAAGGCGGCGTGTTTTGCCCCAACAAAGCCGCTGGCATGCAACTCTGGAACAGCCACCCCCGCGTCTTCTTGGACGTGGGCAAAACAGGCGAGGCCAAGTGCCCGTACTGCGGCACCGTCTACAAACTGGCCGACGGCGAGCACTTGGATCACGGGCATTGAGCGCTGCTCGCGCTCGTCGCCCCTTGCCTCTTCTGCGTTCGGGCTGAGCTTGTCGAAGCCCATGCGCGCCAACACTGCCGCCATCGAAAGCCTGGTCATCGCCCCCCAGTGGCTGGGCGACGCCGTGATGACCGAGCCGCTGTTGCGCAGGCTGTCGGCGCGGGGCGAGCGGGTCAGTGTGGCAGCACTGCCCGCCATTGCACCGGTCTACCGCTGCATGCCGCACGTGGCCGAGGTGATTGAGCTGCCTTTTGCGGCGCACGGCGCTTTGGAATTTGGCGCGCGGCGCAAACTCGGCAGACAGTTCGACGGGCGCTTCCAACGCGCCTACGTGCTGCCGAATTCCATCAAGTCCGCCCTGCTGCCTTGGCTGGCAGGCATTCCCGAGCGAATCGGCTACTTGGGTGAAGCGCGTGTGGGCTTGCTCACGCACCGGCTCAAAAACCCCGGCAAAGGCGAGCGGCCCGCAATGGTGCCGTTTTACTCGGCGCTCTCAGGTGAAGCGGATGTGGCTGGTGACGTGCCGCAACTCAGCGTGCCTGAAGCTGAAGTGGCGGCGTTTTTGGCTGCGCACAACTTGCAGCGTGGCGAATACCACGTCTTCGCCCCCGGCAGCGAATACGGCCCAGCCAAACGCTGGCCCGCAGCGCACTACGGCGAACTCGCCAAACTCATGATCGAGCGCGACGGCCTGCCCATCGTGCTGCTCGGCTCCCCCAAAGAGCGCGAGATCGGCGCTGAAATCGTCCAACGCGCGTCAAACCTGCCCCAAGTGCTCAATTTCATAGGAAATACCTCACTTGTCCAGGCATTTGCATGCATCAGCGCTACGAAATCAGTAGTAAGCAACGATTCCGGCCTGATGCACGTCGCAGCCGCCCTGCGCATCCCCCAGATCGCCATTTTCGGCAGCTCAAGCCCCGACCACACCCCGCCGCTGAACCCAGCCGCCAAAATCGTGTGGCTCAAACGCGACTTGAGCTACCAGCCCCCACTCGACTGCGCCCCTTGCTTTGAGCGCGAATGCAGGTTTGGGCATACGCGGTGTTTGGCAGATGTCACCGCCGTCAGCGCGCTGCCCGTCTGACCCGCCAGCTCAGGCGGCCACGGCCTGGCTGAGTGCTTGAACGGCCCACTGATTCAAGCTTTGTTGCCGGGCCTGCGCTGCAACCAGCGCGGATGCGTGAAGCTCCGGCGGCAGGCGCAGCAAGACGCGGCCGGAAGCAGGCTTTTCGGGATCAATGCCCTGCTCTTTGCAATCCAATAAGTAATCATCCACGGCAAGCTTGAGCTCGCGGCGCAATTTACTCACAGTCTCGCCGTGGAAGCTGATCACGCTGCGCAAGCCGAGCACGCGGCCCACAAAAATGCCGTCGCGTTCGTCAAATTCGATGCGGGCGGTGTAGCCCGCGTAAGTCATGGTGTTCATGGTTTCACCCCTACTTTCTCCAAGAGATCGCGAAGCTCTTCGACCTGGTAACGCTTGGCCTCCTTGCCGGGGTGAGGCCGATGGCAGCGCCAGATCTCGCCACGCAAGACCAGCTTCACGCGCGAACCTTCGCGCTCAAACACCGCACCGCCAAGCGCTACCCACAGCGCCTCCAAAGCGGCAAACACGATGTTGGGGGAGGTGGGCTTGTGAAAGACGGCATCCAAAGTCTTGCGATGCTTGCTGTTCATGCGGCGATGATATCAAAAAGTGATATCGCCTCCGACTTGCAAACGAGATCACCTCGCGTCGGGTTTGGTCTCAGCCGCCTTCTTCGCAAACTCCGCCCTCAGCGCTTTGAGTTTTTCTCTGGGGTCTTCTTTCACGGTGGCTTGATCCAGCTGCATTTCGGTGATGAAGCGGCTGGGCTTGGCGATCACGAAGTCTCGGCCTTTTTTGCGCTTTTTGGTGTGGCTCACCATCAGCGTGCGCTGGGCTCGGGTGATGCCCACGTACATGAGGCGGCGCTCTTCGGCCACGCGGATGGCGCGCTCCTCCAAGCTGGTGGTTTCTTCGTCGGCATCGCGCGAAAAGGGCAGCGTGCCTTCATTGCAGCCGATCAGCATCACATGCGGCCACTCCAAGCCTTTGGCGGCGTGGAGCGTGGAGAGCGTGACGACGTTTTGCTCGCCCTCGCGCTCGGAAATTGTGGAGAGCAGCGAGACGGTTTGCGCCACTTCGAGCACGCTCTTTTTCACGTCTGCAATCACGTCAATGCCGCTTTCATCGCCCTTGCCGCCGCAGCGCTTGGCCATCCAATCCACGAATTCGAGCACATTGGTGTAGCGGGCAGCGGCGAGCTTTTCGTTGTCTTCTGACTCATGCAAGTGCTTTTCGTAGCCGATGTCTTTGAGCCAATCCAAGAAGAACTTGAGCGCGTCTTCGGCGCCCAGGGTGTGGCGGGCACGGTATTCCAGATCGTTCACGTAGCGGCCAAATTCATGCAGGCCAGCCAAGGCGCGGGAGCTCACTGCGGTGTGCAGCGAATCGGCAAACAGCGCTTCAAACAAGCTCAGCTTCATCTTCGAGGCAAAGCTTCCGAGCGCTTGCAGGGTGCTTGTGCCGATGCCGCGCTTGGGCGTGGCCACGGCGCGCAGAAATGCGGGGTCATCGTCGTTGTTGATGATGAGGCGCAGCCAGGCGCACAGGTCTTTGATCTCCGCACGGTCAAAAAAGCTTTGCCCGCCGGATACCTTGTACGGAATGCTGGCTTTTCTGCAGGCTTGCTCCAGCACGCGGGCTTGGTGATTGGCGCGGTAGAGCACGCAAAAGTGCTTCCAATCCACGAGCGGCTGGGCGTGCATTTCAGCTTGCGCACGCAGCGATTGGATGCGCGCCACCACCCGCTCGGCTTCGTGCTCTTCGTGGTCGGCATCGTTGATGCGTACCGGCTCGCCTTCGCCCAAGGCGCTCCAAAGCTGCTTGTCAAAGAGCTTGGGGTTGGCGCGGATCACGTTGTTGGCCGCTCGCAAAATGGCATTGGTGCTGCGGTAGTTTTGCTCCAGCTTGATGAGGCGCAGGTTCGGAAAATCTTGCGGCAGCTTCTTCAAGTTATCCAGCGTGGCGCCGCGCCAGCCGTAGATGCTTTGGTCGTCGTCGCCCACGCAGGTGAATTGGCCGCCTTTCGGGTCGCCGTAGCCCACCAAGAGCTTCAGCAGCTCGTATTGCGTGGCATTCGTGTCTTGGTATTCGTCGACCAGCACATGGCCCAGGCGAGAGCGCCAGAGTTGCAGGGCTTCGAGCGAGGTTTGCAGCAATTTCAGCGGCAAACCGATCAAGTCATCGAAGTCCACGGCCTGATACGCAGCGAGCGCCAGCTCGTAGCGCTGCATGATGGTGGCGGTGATGCGTTCGTTGTCGTTGGATGCCTGGGCCAGCGCCTGCTCGGCGTTCAGCCCAGCGTTTTTCCAGTTCGAAATCGCCCATTGCCAAATCCGAGCGGCTTTGTTGTCGGTGCTGGCACCGGCTTCTTTCAAGAGGCCGAGCACATCGTCGCTGTCCAAAATGCTGAACTGCGGCTTCAAGCCGACTGCCTCGCCACTTTCGCGCAGCATGCGCACGCCGAGCGCATGAAAGGTGCAAATCGTGAGGCCCTTGGCGCTGCGGCCCACGAGCTGCTTGGCGCGCTCGCGCATCTCGGCGGCTGCCTTGTTCGTGAACGTGATCGCCGCAATCCGATCCGGTGGCATGCCGGTTTGGATGAGCCGCGCGATTTTTTGCGTGATCACGCGGGTTTTGCCCGAACCTGCACCCGCAAGCACGAGGCAAGGCCCGCGCAGGTGGTTCACAGCATCTTGTTGGGCGGGGTTTAAGCCAGCGGTGGGCGAAGAGGGATCGAAAGACACGTCACAGCAGGCGTGGCACGTGCGGGGCGAAAGATCCGCCGCATGCAGGCCGAAAATGAGGTTTTGGGGCTTGAGGAAAGTGCTTTTTGAAGCAATTTCGCCGCTCTGTCCATGTATTTACAACATTTGTTGCTACATCTTTCGTAGCATGCAAATTGGCAAATCGGGCAGGGCGGAGGAGGCGAATCATCCCAGAAAAGCGCAGCACAAAACCCCCGCCCAAGGCAATATGAATTGAAAAACGCTCACGACAAGCGGTCAGCTCTTTGATGGGCTGAGCGCAGCAGCTCGCCCACAATCGCGCTCGTGCTCGCCGTTCTTCAAGTCACCTTTCCGTTCTTCGCACTCGTGTTGGCGGGCTACATCGCCGCTCGGCGCGGCTGGCTGCCGCTGGATTCGATTGGTGGCTTGAACGGCTTTGTGCTGTATTTCGCACTGCCCTGCATGCTGTTTCGCTTTGGCGCGAGCACGCCGATTGCCAAGCTCTTGGATGCCCCGCTGGTCATCACCTACCTGATTTGCCAGGCGCTTTTGGTGGGCATCACGATTGCGCTCAGCAAAAACGAACGCATCCGCTGGAACGACGCCTCTTTTGGCGCACTCGTCACCGCCTTCCCCAACACGGGCTTCATGGGCGTGCCGCTGCTGGTGGCGCTGTTGGGCGAGCGGGCAGCGGGGCCTGTGATCGTGACCATCCTTGTGGATTTGTGCATCACCAGCTCGGTGTGCGTGGCGCTCAGCAGGCTGGATACGCCGGGCGGCGCATCGGTGGCCTTTAAAAACGCGATGAAAGGCATGGCCAGCAACCCCATGCCTTGGGCGATTTTGAGCGGCGCAGTGATTTCAGCCTTTGCGCTGCCCC
>JAAFHN010000542.1 GCA_013298415.1 Comamonadaceae bacterium | reverse complement strand
TGACAAGCATGGCGGCGCAGGCGTGTTCAACCAGGCAGGCGAACTGGTGGGCGTGGGCAGCCTCTACGTGGGCGACTCTCACGGCGTGCGCGAAGGCTTGAACGACGAAGCCCCCTCACAAAGCCCGCGCCCCGGCAACATGTTTGTACCCATCAACACGCTGAAACCCATCTTGGCCGAGCTGAAAGCGCGCGGCCACAGCCAAGCCAGCGTGCGGCCTTGGCTGGGCGTGACCTCCACTGAGCGCGATGGCCAAATCGTGATCACCCGCGTGAACCCCCAAAGCCCCGCCAGCGAAGCGGGTCTGCGCCCCGGCGACGTGATTTTGCAAATTGACGGCAGGCCCGTGAAAGAGCTGGAGGCTCTCTACAAAACCCTGTGGCAGCGCCCGCAGGCCGAGGGCGTGGTAGAGCTGCTGGTGGAGCAGGGAAGCGAGCGCAAAACCTTTCAGGTGAAGACGCTGGATCGGATGAAAACCTTGGTGGCGGCTGAAGGGGTTTGACTGAGAGCGCGTAGGTCGAGGAATCCGCAGATTCACCCCAAGACGACGATCAATCCCCAACCAGCTTCTGCAACTGCCCCAAGGTGTGTGCGAATTCGGCCTGCAAGTCGTCTACTGCTCCCGAGGCCTGAGACAGTTGGCCAGACTGGGCGAGCAGGTTCACCCGCTCTGCGCAGAGGCTGAGCCGCTTGGCCCCCAGATTTGACGACACGCCCTTGACTTGGTGCGCGAGCCGCCCCACCAACTCGGCATCGCGCTCACCCAGCGCCATCACCATCCGACGCAAGGTATCGGGCATGTGCTGCTCAAGCGAGGTCACCAACCCGCGCAACATGCTGCCATCTGGATCCATTTCTCGCAGTGAATCCAATTGCACCATGTCAAATCCGGGCAGCTCGGTGTCGCCCGCCTGGGTGGAGAGATGCCCACTGCTCACCGGGGGCAAGCCGCCAAGCGCGCGGTGAGCCGAGGTCAACACAGAGCGCAAATTGGCGACCGTGATCGGCTTCGTGATGTAGTCGTGCATGCCCGCACCGAGCGCCAACTGCTGATCTTCGGGCATCGCGTTTGCGCTCATCCCCACAATGCGAGGGCACTGTCCCGGCGCGCTTTGCGACAGGATCCGTTGCGTCGCCTCCAGCCCGTCCATGCCGTCCATCTGTACATCCATCAGCACCAAGTCGTAGTGCTGGCGCTCCACCGCTTGCAAAGCCTCAAGGCCGTTGGCGGCGCTGTCGCAGCGGTAGCCAAAGCCCTGCAACATGCGGGTTGCCACGGTGCGGTTCACATCGTGGTCTTCCACCAGCAGCACACGCAGCGGATGGCGCGAGGCCAAGCTCGGGTCGAAGTTCTGGCGCAGGCTGCGCTTGCCGGTTTGGCTCGCGTCAAAGCCCAGGCACTTCGCAAGCGTGGCGTACAAACTTTGCCGACGCACCGGGCTCGTGAGCAGCCCGCAAAACATGGCTGAATTGGGCGATTTGCGCTGCACGCGGGCACCGATCAGCAGCATCGGCAATTGCGGCCTGCGCAGCAGCACGCCTTGGGCGAGCGCGGTGCCGCCATCGCTGGAGGCATCGCTCGTCATCAGCAAGGCATCGAAAGCGATGGGCTTCGACAGCGTTTCCAAGGTGTGGGCCATGCCGTCGCACGTGGTCACGCGCAGGCCCCAACCGCGCAGCACTTGCGCATACACCCGCCTGGCATCTGCGTTGTGGGTGGCCACCAGCACATGCTTGAGTTGAAACCGCGAGTGTTGCTCGGGCGGCAGCAGGTAGTGCTGCGCGTGAAGTGCGGCGCGCGGAAGCTCTGCTGCTTGCAGCGGTAAATGAAAGTAAAAAACGGCACCCAGGCCGGGCGAACTCCGCACACCGATCTTGCCGCCCATGGCTTCCACCAAGCGGCGGCAAATCGCAAGGCCCAGGCCCGTGCCGCTGTGGCTGCGGCTCCTGCCGCCGTCGACCTGCTCAAAAGGCACGAAGAGACGAGCCTGATCGGCTTCATCGATGCCGGGGCCTTGGTCGTGCACCTCCAAGCGCAGCACAGGCTTTGCACCCAAGCCCGTTTCGGGCACATCCATGGCGCGCTGCAGGCGCACGAGCACACGCCCCTCGGCGCTGAACTTCACCGCATTGCCCACCAAATTCACGAGCACTTGGCGCATCCGCTGGCCGTCTCCCAACACGGCTTGCGGCAAATCGCCCGCCAAATCGCACAGCAATTCGATGCCCTTGCGCTGCGCGAGCGGCCCGAGCAAATCGAGTGCGCTCTCCACACATTCCAGCACCGAAAACGGCGCGGACTCAAGCGCCATGCGGCCCGACTCGATCTTGGAGTAGTCCAAGATGTCGTTGATGATGACCAGAAGGCTCTCGCCGGACTGCCGGATCGTTTCGGCATATTCGCGCTGCTCGGCTGTAAGCGGTGTGTCGAGCAGCAAACTCGTCATGCCGATCACACCGTTCATCGGCGTGCGAATCTCGTGGCTCATGGTGGCCAAAAACGTGCTCTTGGCCTGCGCGCCCTCCTCGGCCTTTACCTTGGCCTCCCACAGCAAGCTCTCAAACAGCTTGCGGTCGCTCACATCGGTCAGGCGCAACACGCAGCCGT
>JAAFHN010000488.1 GCA_013298415.1 Comamonadaceae bacterium | reverse complement strand
TAAAGCGCCGCTTCACTCACTTCGATGCGCGCGGCAAGGGCGGCGGTGGTCACGCGTTCACCGCCCGGCTGCTCCAGCATTTGCGCAAGGGTTTGGAGGATCTGGATGCGCCGCTCGCCAGGCGGTGGCCGCTTGCGCGTGGGCGCTGCTTCGGTGGGCACTTGGGGGGAAACTTCTGTGTCTGACATGTGCGAGCCGAAAGCCGAAAAATGGGAAGGTAAGCCGTGAACCTGAGAAGGTCAAATTGATTGTGGCACAGCAGGTTTGACGGCTAGCTCGCTTGGGCAGCGCGCCAGGCGCAGACTCACGCAGAGACCCGGACGTTCTGCACTGGCATGAGCTTGCGACAACTGCAAAGTGCTGCCGTGCCGCTGAGCGATTTCTTGGGCAATCGCCAATCCCAGACCATTGCCTTCCACCGCATTGCCCTTGGCGCGGTAAAAGCGCTCCAGCACCAGTTCGCGCTCGGCCTCAGGCACGCCGGGGCCGTTGTCCGCCACGTACAGCTCCAAATGCGCGGGGCCTGCGGCCCGCGCGCCCAGGGTGATGATGGCGGGCGCCGTGGCGTAGCGCAGCGCGTTGTCGAGCAAATTCAGCAGCAGCTCACGAAGCAACCAGGGCTGGGCAAGCACCCAAGCGTCTTGCAGCTCGTCGGCCAACTCCGCCCCCAAATCGGCATGCCGGGCTTGCGCCTCGTCAAGACGCAATGCCAACACATCTTGCACCAGGTCCAAAAGCCGCAGTGGCGCAAGCGCCGCATCCCCGGTTTCGGTTTCGGCCCGCGACAGGGTGAGCAGCTGGTGGGCCAAGGTTGAAGCGCGGCGTGTGGCCCGCTCTAGCCGAAGCACCGTCTCGACAGGCAAGCTGATCTGTGCGCAACCTCCCGGTTGGACGCTTGAATGCGCAGCGACCAAATGCTGCGCGCTGTTGGCAAGCGTTTGCACTTCCATTTGCAAAGCGGCCAAAGGCGTGCGCAACTGATGTGCGGCATCGGCCACAAAGCGGCGCTGCGCATCGGCTTGGTATTTCGCGTTGGCAAACAAGCGGTTGAGCGCGTGCACGAGCGGGCTCACTTCTTGCGGCACGCCTTTCACGTCGATGAGGCTTAAATCCTGCGCCGCGCGCTGCGCCACGTTGTGCCGCAACTCTGCCAGCGGCTGCAAGGCCCGGCGCACACCCCAGCGCACCGCCAAATACACCGCGAGGGCCAGGAGCAAATTGGGCAGCACCACGCGCTGCAAGATGGCAGCAAGCCAGCGCTGCCTGGCATCCGAACCATCCGCAAGCTGCAAGACCAGATCTTGCCCATCTGCAAATTGGATGCGTTGGGCCGTCACGCGCCAGGCTGTGCCGCCGCGTTGTTCGGTATCGATGGTCAACTCGTAGCTCGATGGCTCCACCGCACCGATGCGCAAGTCACCTGCCAGCCGCAGGCCGTCCATCCGCGAGACCCGAAAACCGGCAAGCGCGCCCCGCTCGGTCAGGAACTGATGCAGTTCTGGCACCAAACTCACCACCGAATCTGAGAGCGCCTGCTCGTTGCGGGCCGACAGCACCGCATTGGCAAAGAGCGGCATCAAGCGGATGAGCTGCTCATCTTGCTGGCGCGACGCAGAGCCCGCAGTTCGCAAGTCAGCCCACACGTTGATCAGCCCCGCAAGCGCCAGCGGGATCAAGATCAGCACCACCAGGCGGCGCCTGAGCGCAAACTGCGCTAGCTCGGGCTCCTCGCGCATCGGCAAAAGGCTAGGGCGCAGCAGCTGCGCTTGGCGTAGCTGAGACCGCTGAGTCGGTCGGCGCAGCCGACGCAGCGGCCTCTGCGGGCGCGGCCACCCCACTGATTGGGCCTTCTTCCAGCCGATAGCCAAAACCGCGCACTGCCCGCAAGTGAATGCCAAAGGGCTCCAGCTTGCCGCGCAATCGGCTCGCGTAAACCTCTACCGCGTTGGCCGTGATTTCTTTGTCCCAGCCTGTGAGCGCGAGCAAAAGCTTTTCTTTGCTGGTGGGCTTGGGCAATTGCAAAAGCATGTACTCGAGCACACTCCATTCGCGGGGCCCAAACTCCAGCGGCTTGCCATCGGCATAGGCTTGGCGCAGCGCGGTGTCAAAGCGCAATGCGCCGAAGTGAATCACGGAGCTGGTGGCTGCTTGAGAGCGCCTGAGCAGCGCGCGAAGCCGGGCCAGCAGCTCGGGCATTTCGGCGGGCTTGAGCAAGTAGTCGTCTGCACCGCTGTCAAGCCCGCGCACGCGGTCTTGCAAGGCGTCTTTGGCAGTCAACATCAGCACGGGAATGCCGTTGCCCTGCGCGCGCAGCCAACGGGTGAGGGCCAAGCCATCCATCTGCGGCAAACCGATGTCGATGATCGCGGCATCAAATGGCTCTTTCGCCAGCACTTCTTGCGCACGCTCGGCATTGCCCACCCAATCCACCGCGTAGCCCGCCTGGCCGAGTGCCAGCTTCGTGGCGCTGGCCAGCATGAAATCGTCTTCAACTAAAAGAAGTCGCATGGACGCTGGGCTCGCGGGCCGATTCAGCTGCGCAAATGGCAGGCCACTTGGTGCAGCTTGCGCTCGCCATCCACGGCCTTGAGTACCGGGCGCTCTTTGTCGCAAAGGCCTTTTTGCGCAATCGAGCAGCGGGTGTGGAAATGGCAGCCGGCCGGCGGATTGATCGGCGAAGGCACATCGCCCATCAAGGGTATGCGCTTACGCTGCACGGTCGGGTCTGGAATCGGCACAGCTGAGAGCAGCGCTTCGGTGTAAGGGTGGCGAGGCGTGGTGTAGAGGTCTTTGGCAGGCGCGATCTCCACGATGCGCCCCAGGTACATCACCGCCACCCGGTTGCTGATGT
>JAAFHN010000222.1 GCA_013298415.1 Comamonadaceae bacterium | reverse complement strand
GGAAG
The DNA here is from genome assembly GCA_013298415.1 of Comamonadaceae bacterium. Classification (GTDB taxonomy): domain Bacteria; phylum Pseudomonadota; class Gammaproteobacteria; order Burkholderiales; family Burkholderiaceae_C; genus JAAFHN01. The sequence goes on along the minus strand of JAAFHN010000222.1, from coordinate 5,325 downwards.
ACGCCCGCCAGCGCTTCTTCCGTGAAGCCGAAACCGCCGGGCGCCTGCAGCATCCCCACATCGTGACGATTTACGACGCGGGCGAAGAGCACGACCTTGCCTTTATCGCCATGGAGTTTTTGAAGGGCAAAGATTTGGTGGACTTCACCAAAGACGGGGCCCTGCTGCCGATCCCACAAGTGGTATCGATTTGCGCCCGGGTGGCTGAGGCCTTGGCCTATGCGCATCAGCAAAGCGTGGTGCATCGCGACATCAAGCCGGCCAACGTGATGTACGAGCTGAGCAGCGACACGGTGAAAGTGACTGACTTTGGCATCGCGCGCATCACCGATTCCAGCAAAACCAAAACTGGCTTGGTGCTTGGCACACCGAGCTTCATGAGCCCGGAGCAGATCGCGGGCAAAAAGGTAGACGGCCGCAGCGATCTTTATTCTTTGGGCGTGATGCTCTTCCAAATGCTCGCCGGCGTGCTGCCGTTCAGGGGCGAGTCGATGGCCGAGTTGATGTACAAAATTGCCAACGAAGAAGCGCCAGATATTCGCATCATCCGCAAAGAAATCTCAGAATCGCTGGCCCATGTGGTGGCCCTTTCTCTGAGCAAGCGCGTGGAAACGCGCTACCAAGACGGCTTGCAATTTGCTCAAGACTTGCGCGCTGCCATTTCTGGTATGTCGCAAGTGCCCAGCGCTTCGGCGCAAGCCACGCAGCCCATGCCTCGCCAGAGCCAGCCTCAAGCTGCGATGGAGAAAACGCAGGCGATGCAGGCCGACGATAAGACACTGGTGATGGGCGCCCAAAGCACCCCAATCCCAGAGAAAACCGTGGTGATGAATGCAGCTTCTGGCGCTTCCGACGCAGGGCTGCGGACTTTTGACGCCACGGTGCCCTACATGGCGCCAGCCAAGCTGAGCGACAATGCTCCCCCTGCTGCCGATCCGTTTGAGAAAACAGTGATCACGACGCCGCAAAACCCCAGCGGCCCTAAGGCATGAAAGATCCTGCTGCATGTTGAGCTACCACTTCGCGTCCCTCACCCATCCGGGCATGGCACGCGAGAACAATGAAGATTCGATGGCCATCGACGAGGGCACGCAATTGGCGGTGCTGGCCGATGGCATGGGCGGCTACAACGCCGGTGAAGTGGCAAGCGGCATGGCCACCACCTTCATCAAGTCAGAGATGTCGCGTTGGCTTTCTCAGGCGGGCGTAAACGCCTCCGCCAAAGACGTGCGCCGCGCGCTTGAAATCTGTGTAGAAAACGCGAACCGCTCGATCTTCAACGCGGCCAACTCCAACCCGCACTACGTGGGCATGGGGACTACGCTTGTTGTGGGCGTGTTTCAAGACACGCGCTTGATGGTGGGCCACATCGGTGATTCGAGGTGCTACCGCCTGCGTGGGCAAGAGTTTTCTCAGATCACGAAAGACCACTCCCTGCTGCAAGAGCAGCTCGATGCAGGCTTGATCACGCCAGAGCAAGCGGCGATGAGCAACAACAAGAACCTCGTCACCCGGGCGCTCGGCGTGGAAGATTCTGTGCAAACCGAAGTGAATGAATTTCGAGTGGAAAAGGGCGATGTTTACCTGATGTGCTCCGATGGGTTATCGGACATGATCACCGACGAACAGATTTCCGCGATCCTTGCTACCGCGCCGAGTTGGGAGCAAGCTGCGCCGCAGCTCGTAGATGCTGCGAATGCGGCGGGTGGGCGCGATAATATCTCTGTACTACTCGTGAAGGCCGATACCTCTGGCGGAAAGCGCAGCTTCCTCGCCAAACTCTTCGGCGGGGCTTAACGGCCGAGCTTAAAGCTGGCAAATGCGCATGCAAACAATTGAAATTTGGAGTCCATCATGCCAAAAATGATCGTCTCGATCGATGGTGTGGTGATCAAAGAGGTGCAGCTCAGCAAGGATCGCACCAGCCTGGGTCGCCGCCCGTACAACGACATCGTGATTGACAACCTCGCTGTGAGTGGCGAGCACTCCGTGATCCACATGGTGGGCAATGATGTTTCCATCGAAGATTTGAACAGCACCAATGGCACGTATGTGAACGCCAAGGCTGTGAAGAAGCAGCAGCTGCAAAACGGCGACACCATCGAAATTGGCAAATACAAAATCAAGTTCGTCGGCGAGCAGGCAGCAGGTGGCTTTGAAAAAACCATGGTGATCAAAGCGGGCAGCACCGTTGCCGCGCCGGCGCCCCCAGCCGTAGCGGCTGCTCCGGCTGAGCCCGTGAACCAAAATGCGGCCATCAAAGTGCTCTCGGGCGCGGCTGCCGGTCGCGAGGTGATGCTTGTGAAGGTGGTCACCACCATTGGCAAACCCGGGGTGGCTGTGGCGGCCATCACCAAGCGCCCCCACGGTTTTGTGGTGGCGCACGTGGAAGGCTCCACCCGGCCCACACTCAATGGCGCACCGATTGGCGGCGACCCGATTACGCTTAAAAACGGCGATGTGCTGGAGCTGGCCGGCACGCAAATGCAGTTTGTTCAGGCTTGATGCCCTGAAGATCGCGTTGCGTGCACATGAAGCATCGCACGCCGATTGTTGAGCGCTAACTCAAACTGAGCCAGCGCTCCCCAGCCACAAACGAGCAGCCCAGATGGACAAGCTAAACAAGCACTGGGCGCGCATTGCGGTCACGCTGCTGCCCCTCCTGTTTGGCCTGCTGCATGCGATGCAGTTTGTGCCACTGGGCATCCTTTCGCGGCTCGACGACATCATTTACGACGCGCGGCTTCGCGTGACGATGCCGCGCACGCTCGACGACCGCATCGTGATCGTGGATATCGATGAGCGCAGCTTGGCCGAGGCCGGGCGCTTTTTGTACATGCGCGACAAGATGGCCAAGTTTGTGACGGAGATCTTTGACCGCCAGCAAGCCGCCGTGGTCGGGTTTGACATCGTGTTCGTGGAGCCTGACACCAGCTCGGGGCTGAAGCGCATGCAGGAGCTCGCGGCCAACGAGTTGAAAGATCAACCCGGCTTTGCGCAAAAACTCACCGAGTTGACTCCCCAGCTTGACAACGATGCGGTGTTTGCCAACGCGTTGCGAGGCAAACCAGCCGTGCTTGGCTACTACCTGACGAGCGACCGGCAGGGCCGCAAAGCCGGGGTGCTGCCCGCACCCGTGATGCAAAAAGACTCGTTGCAGGGCCGCCGCGTGAAATTCACGCAGTGGGATGGTTTTGGCGCAAATTTGCCGGTGCTGGCTGCCGCTGCGCCGATGGCGGGATTTTTCAATTCCTCCACCAGCGAAGACGGCGTGGTGCGCGCGATTCCGCTGATTGCTGAGCACGAGGGGCAATACTACGAATCGCTTTCTTTGGCCATGCTGCGCTTGCTTCTCGGCCTGCCGAAAGTGGAGCCCACCTTTCCCACGGAGAGCTTTCTGGCCAAGTACCACGGGCTGGAGAGCATTCGCCTGCGTCAGGGATCGCGCACCGTGCCCATCGATGTGGACGAAAACGTGGGCGTGTTGGTGCCCTATCGCGGGCCGGGGGGGGTGAGCGGCGGCTCGTTCAAGTATGTTTCTGCCATCGATTTGCTGCAGGGCAAACTCCCCGTCGGTTCACTCAAAGACAAAATCGTGCTGATTGGCACCACGGCGCCTGGCCTCTTGGACTTGCGGGTGACACCGGTAGGCGAGGTGTACCCCGGCGTGGAGGTGCATGCGAACGTGCTGTCCAGTCTGCTCGATGGGCGGGCGATCGTGAAGCCCGACTATGCGCTCGGCTATGAAGTCATCACGCTGCTGATTGCGGGTCTGGTGATGGCAATTGCGCTGCCGCTCCTGACTGCGCCTCGAGCGGTCATGTTGAGTGCCATCGTGCTTGCCAGCGGTGTCGCAACCAACCTTTACCTCTACACAGGCCACGGCCTCGCCATGCCGCTTGCGACACTGGTCGCGACCGTGCTGGCTGCCTTCGCGCTGAACATGAGCTACGGCTATTTCGTGGAAAGCCGCAACAAGCGTGAGCTGGCCAATCTTTTCAGGGGCTATGTGCCGCCTGAATTGGTGGACGAAATGGTGGACGATCCCGAGAGCTACTCGATGAAGGCCGTCAACAAAGAGCTCACCGTGATGTTTTGCGACATGCGTGGCTTCACCAACCTCTCGGAAAAAATGGAGCCCACCGCGCTTCAGGCTTTGTTGAACAACCTCTTCACCAAGCTCACCGAAGTGATCCAAGCCAATCGCGGCACAACAGACAAGTACATGGGCGACTGCGTGATGGCGTTTTGGGGCGCACCTGTTGAGACCAGCGAACACGCGCAGTCTGCCGTGCGCGCCGCGCTTCAAATGAGCCAGGCTGTGCGGGACATCAATGCGGAGCATCGGGCCAAAGGCATTCCAGAAATTGGCGTGGGCATCGGGCTGAACACGGGCACCATGTGCGTGGGCAACATGGGCTCAGACATTCGCCGCAGCTACACCGTGATCGGCGACGCCGTGAATCTGGGTTCACGCTTGGAAGGCCTTTCGAAAATTTATGGCGTGGATATCGTGGTGAGCGATACCACGCGCAAAGGCAGCAAAGAATTCGTCTGGCAAGAGCTGGATCGCGTGAAGGTCAAGGGCAAAGAGCAAGCCGTAACCATCTACTGGCCCGCCGCTCCCACCGCGCAAGCAGACGCCCGCCTGCAAGATGAGTTGAAGCTTTGGCAGAGTTTTTTGAAGTCGTATCGCGCACAGGATTGGGATCAGTGCGATGTGAGCATGCTCAACCTGACCCGCATGAATGCCAAGAAGTACCTGTACAAACTTTATGCTGATCGGGTCAATTCCATGAAAATGTTGCCGTTTGACCCATCTTGGGACGGCTCCACGCAGTTTGATTCCAAGTAGTATCTGAGTTCCTTGTTTTGCCCCAACCCGCATTGGCCGGAGGGATTCCCCGCATCATGAAAGTCCGCGTGCTCGGTTGCTCGGGCGCGATCGCCCGCGATTGCCGCACCACTTCCTTTTTGGTGGACACCGACGTGTTGGTGGACGCTGGAACTGGTGTGGGCGATTTGCCGTTGGCACAAATGCGCGAGGTCAACCATGTGCTGCTCACGCATTGCCACATGGATCACATTGCAGCCCTGCCGCTGATGCTGGATGCCTGCACCTCGCTGCGCAAAGAGCCTGTGACGGTGCATGCCCTGCAAGCCACCATCGATGCTTTGCGCGCGCATGTGTTTAACAACACGATCTGGCCGGACTTTTCAAAATTGCCGACTGCGGATCGCCCCTTTGTGCGGTTTTCACCCGTCGAAATTGGTCAAACCTTTCGCATTGGCGAGCGAGAAGTGGAAGTGATGCCTGCTGTGCAC